>NZ_DBNGPQ010000065.1:0-163653 GCF_057122925.1 Umezawaea sp.
CAGCGTCAGCCCTCGGGTCTGGCGAGGATCGCAACACCGTGCCGGGTCTGATCTACGTGCAGACTGCGGTGGGCGTAGCGCCAGCCCTTCGGGACTGGCGGGGATCGCAACCCCAGCGACGGTCCCCACACCGCCGACACCATCCAGCAGCCTCAGCCCTTCGGGACTGGCGAGGATCGCAACAACCGCTCGATCGCCAACGAGGCGCAGGAGGCGTGCAGCGTCAGCCCCTGGGACTGGCGAGGATCGCAACATGGTGTTCGAGGCCGCCATCGGTGGCGTGCTGAGCGAGCAGCGTCAGCCCCTGGGGCCTGGCGAGGATCGCAACCAGCGCATAGTTGGGCAGGGCCTCCGGAAGGTGGGCAGCGTCGGCCCTTCGGGACTGGCGAGGATCGCAACATCGAGATGGGCGGCCGGTCTTCTTACCTGGCCATCGCAGCGCCAGCCTTCGGTGGCAGCATCGACGTCGCTTGCGCAGTACTGCTCGCTAACGCCCAGTAGGTCCACCCGGTGGAGCCGTCAAGGAAACTCGCCGCCTCGATCAGCTCCAACTCGGTGAGCGAATCCACCTGCAAGCCCCGGTCTCAGCGGGAACCAGCGCCGCCAGCAACCCCGCGTCGCGCAATGGGGCCAGGATCGTGGGATCGATCGCCGCTGGTCCTCGCTGTCATCGGCACCGGCGCGCAGCGTGCCGCAGATCTGCTCGATGGCGGCCAAGAGCCGGTCGCGGTGCGGACTGCGTGCCGCCGCAGACATCAGGTGGGTTCCATCCAAGAGATGAGGAGCGGATGGGGCTCCGCGCTCAGCGAAGCGGAACTCGCACGGAACCGGAAGATCGCCGGGGATTGCGAACCCCTTGCTTGATGAAGCGCCAGTTCCTTGGGACTGACGAGGATCGCAACGGATCCATCCATCTGTATTGCTGAACCCGCACGTGCAGCGCCAGCCCTTCGGGACTGGCGAGGATCACAACTCGTAGATGTCGCGCTGCTGGGTGAGTTCGCTGCTGGCAGCGTCAGCCCTTCGGGACTGGCGAGGATCGCAACGGACGCCTGTGGTGGGACTGCCCCGCGGTCACGAACAGCGTCAGCCCTTTTGGGCTGGCGAGGATCGCAACATCGCGTTGTACGCGGCGTTCCACGCCTGCCAGTTACTGCTGCCCGTGGTCTGCGCGGTGAGCAGGAACAGCAGCGTCATTCCGTCGTGACTGACGAGGATCGCAACTTCCTCAACGGAGCGGACTCGGGCGGGATTATCAAGGCACCGCCAGCCCTTCGGGACTGGCGAGGATCGCAACATTAGTGCCATGAGGACGATCTCGACGCGGTCGGGGGCAGCGTCAGCCCTTCGGGACTGGCGAGGATCGCAACCAGAAGGCGGACGTCGATGACGTGATCCCGCCCATGCAGCGCCAGCCCTTCGGGACTGGCGAGGAATCGCAACATCGTGAACATGTCCGACTCGGCACTCGCCGCGCAGGGCACTTCGAGTAGTAGACCCGGCTGCCGTTACAGGCGCCAGCATCGAGCCGCTCCTGACCACGGCGCCGAGTTCCGGGACCTGGGGTCGGCGGTCGGCTTTGGCACCCAGGGGCACGCAGCAGTGAGGCCTTCGCGCTGAGTTTGTCCGCGGGTCGCATTAGAACTGTTTGACCGACGGCTCAGGACGTTGACGAGCATGACGATGGTCGCGTCAGGCGTTGTCCAGCCGGGTGATGCCCGACGGTGCACCGACGGCGCAGCAAGGTCAATACCAAGCCTATGAGTACGCCTCGTGCCGCGCTTACGATGCAGGGGTCACCCGAGCCGCCTTCGGTGATGGACGAGGGGTGGTGAGCAAGACGGTGAGTACAGCCGACTCAAGTCGGATGGGTAATGCCATATCCCGTGGCGCAACCAAATACGGATATCACTGCGACTCATTCTACTGAAATGTTCTCCAGGATCCTCATCCTCCTCTACAGTCTCCTGAATTCCATGTGTTTCACTGTTACACGCATACGTCAGTTTGATGTGATATGAAGTGATGTACGCCCGAGGTGTCAGTTGGATCAGTTTCCGGTAAGTGGAAAAGGTGATGTCCTCGGTGGGGTGCAGTCTGTACGGCATGGGTTGGGGGAGGGCGGAGGAGTGGCTGTGTCGTCCTATGCGGGAAGAGTGAGTTGGGTCGGTGGCGAAGCGAATGATGTCGCGTTGCTCTGCCCGTCGAGGTGCATCACACTAGCGGACGCGCCCTGATGGATGACAGTTCGTACGATCGTACGATCGCCGAACTGGTGATCAATGCCGTCGTCCCGACCTTCTCGGCAGACGAAGCGCGGAACATCGCCGCGCTGCCGCTGCTCGATCTTGGTGCGCTGTCTCGAGATGGATCCATGGTCTACGGCATCGCCACACTGGATGGAGGAGGACGCGCGAGTGAACGCTTGATCACGCGGCTACTGGGATGGCAGCCGGGTCAGAGCCTGGACTTCGCGCGAGTAGCGGATGTCATCGTGGCCCGACGCCATCCCTCTGGTGCCTTCCGCGTCCCTGGCAACACGTTGGTCACTATACCCGCCGCCATGAGGCATTGGTGCGGGCTGTCACCCGGCGACCGCGTGCTGCTGGCGGCCGCGCCCGAGCAGGGAGTGCTGCTCATCCACACGATGGCCGCTCTGGACCGCATGGTGGTCCGGCACAACACCGAACTCGCAGAAAACGCGCAGTCGTGAACCTCGCGGCGGACGGTCCGGTCGATCTCGAAACAGCACGGATGGTGCTGGCACGACTCGGCGTCTCGGTAGCCGACCTGCTGGAAGACCCGACACCGAAGCCTCACGCGCCAACGTTCAGCGACTACCTGCCGACCGTGATCGACGCGGTACCGGCCGGATCACGCAAGGTCTACACCCCTTACTGGAACAGAGTGTTGGCCCACTGGGGCGAACGGAGACTCGACGACATCACACCCTCCGACATCGCCGCGCTCGCCGAACACGTCAAGCGCACGGCGGTGCCGCGCCGCAACGCCCGCGGTGGAAACTCCGCCGCCGAACACCTGATCGGCGCACTGCGCTGCCTCTACCAGCATGCCCTCGCCGACGGCATCATCAGCGACACAACCAATCCCGCCGCCAAAGTGGCCAAACCCCGACGACAACCGTCCACTCGGCGAGGCCTGCCCGACACGCGAGTCGAGGAACTGATGCACATCGCCTCCACCACCGGGAACGATCCCGCACTGGACGCGCTGCTGCTGCGCCTGCACATCGAGACCGCTTGCAGGCGCGGAGGCGCGCTCGGCTTGCGCCTGGTCGATGTCGACGAGCAGCAGTGCCTGGTGTTGTTGCGGGAGAAAGGAGAGACCCAACGGTGGCAACCGGTGTCGCCGACACTCATCGCCCATCTCCTCGCCCATGCCGCCCATCGTGGAGGTGATCACAGTGGGCCGATTCTCCGGTACGCCAACGGAAAGCCCATCACGAAGAGCCGATACGGCTACCTGTGGCAGCGGCTGGGCAAGCATCTGGCGTGGGTGCGGGCGCAGCAGGTGAGTGCGCACTGGTTGCGGTACACCACGTTGACGTGGGTGGAACGCAACTTCGGCTACGCGGTGGCACGTGCGTTCGCGGGGCACTCCAGTGCGCGGGACGCGGGAACTACCACCACGTACGTCCGGGCGTCTGTCGAGGAGGTCGCCACTGCGGTGTCGGCGCTGACCAAGGAACCGCATCCCTTGGCGCAGACTGTCCGCGGGCTCCGTTGATGATCTACGGAACGTCCTGCTAATTTCTCTTGCATGGTGAATTTCGCAGATATTGCGAAATTGCGCAGCTGTGGGGGCGCAAGTCCCCCCTCGGTCACGTTTTACCCCACGGATCCGGATCGCACTTTTGCGGTCCGGATTTTCGTATTTTCAGGGCTGGCTCCCGATGGCGATACGGTCGGTGTAGCAGGTGACCGTCATCGCGTTGACGTGCAGGAACGTAGCAACCTCCGCAGGACTCGGTCGATCCTCGTGATCGTTTCCGGCGAGGCGGGTGCCGATCCTGGTGATCAGTAATTCCTCGCGAAAGTACAACGGCAGGGGAGTGTCCGCTGTGCGGGTCCGGCTGCTCGAATGACCATGACGACACCGGTAACCGGCATGCCCATGCACCCAGTGCGAGTCCATTCGACGATCACAACCACACCGCCGCCGTCCACGTCGCCTGCGCACGCGGCCTCCTCCACCATCTGCCGCCGGGTGGGCACGGCGTCGGTCCAGGAGTAGCAGTGGATCACCAGGGCACCTGGTGCTCCTGCCACGTGGCCAGTGGGATGGTGAGGAAGACAGCGTACAGATCGTGGTCGGCCGGGCCTGCGGACACCCATCCGCCGACCGCGTGCGCGCGTTCCCGCATGCCGATCAACCCGTATCCCGCCGATCCCGCCGGGCCGGGACGGGCGCCGGTGTTCACCACGCGGGCGAAGAAGGTGTCCTCGGCGTAGGTCAGGGTGATCGTGACGACCGGGCCGAACGCGTGCTTGGTGACGTTGGTCAGGGCTTCCTGGACGATGCGGAACGCGGTCAGCTCGACCAGCGGAGGCAGCGGCCGGGGTGGGCCGTCGACGCGCACGGTGACGTCGATCCCGGCTGACCGACAGGCTTCGACCAACTCGGGGAGCTGGTCGAGGCCCGGCGCGGGCGTGGTGCACGCGGGAGGATCGTCGTCGGAGTCGCGAAGCAGCCCGACGGTCGCCTTCAGTTCCCGCAGCGCCGCCGACGTGGAGCGGTTCAGCCCGGTGAGCAGCTGGCGGGCCTGCTCGGGACGCTCGGCCATCAGATGGGACGCGGTCCCGACCTGCGCGTTGGCAACGGTGAGGTGGTGCGCGACGACGTCGTGCAGCTCACGGGCGATGCGCAGGCGTTCCTCGCTGATCCGGTGGCGGATCTCGTCGTCGCGGCCCCGCTCGGCGTCCTCGGCGCGGGCTTGGACCATCCGCAGGTACGCCCGTTGGGCATGGGTCATGCGTCCGGCGAACACCGCGGGCAGCAGCCACAGGGCGACACCGGCGGTCCGCAGGATCAACGACCCGCCCGTGGGTGTGGTGTCGCCCGCCATTCCGCCCAGGATCACCGCGCCGACGGCGAACCCGGTCCACCAGGCGGTCGCCCTTGGGCCGGCCGACACCGTCAGCCGGTACAGGCACCCGATCAGCGGGGCCAGCAGCAACGGCGTCGGCAGGTAGTCCGCCGCACAGGCGGCGGCCTCGCAGCCGACGGCGATCACGGTCGCCACGCGCGGATGTCGGGCGGCGGCGAACAGGGCGACGCTCGCGGCCAGGCTGAGCATGGCGCCGGGCAGGACCTCTGCCGGCCGGAAGATGCCCTCGGTGCCGAGGCTGGCACCGAGGGCGGCGAACAGGAACGCGACCAGCGCGGTCACCACGTTCATCGGTTCGACTCCACCCGGACGGTCAACGCCCGCTCAGCGCGTGGACGGGCGTTCGGTCGGGCTCGGGTCCGGGCTGTTCGTCGTTCAGCGCCTCGCCCTCGACGTCGACGTGGGGCAGCACCCGGTCGAGCCACCGGGGCAGCCACCAGGCCCGCTCGCCCAACAGTCGCAGCACGGCTGGGACTAGCGTGAGCCGGACCACGAAGGCGTCGAAGAAGACCGCGGTCGCGAGCCCGAGGCCGACCATCTTGATCAGCGGTTCGTGGGCGGCCGCGAACCCGCCGAAGACCGCGACCATGATCACCGCGGCGGCGACCACGACCTTGGAGCTCTGCCGGAAGCCGGTGACGATCGCCTCGTGAGCGGGCTTGCCGTGCGTGTGCGCCTCGCGCATCCGCGAGACCAGGAAGACCTCGTAGTCCATGGCCAGCCCGAACACGATGCCCACCAGCAGGATCGGCATCAGGCTCATGACCGGTCCGACCTGCTCGACGCCGAGCAGATCCGCCGCCCAACCCCACTGGAACACCGCGACGATCACCCCGAGCGAGGCGAACAGCGACAGCAGGAAGCCGAGCGCGGCCTTGACCGGCACCCAAACCGACCGGAACACGACGAGCAGGAGCAACAGGGCCAGGCCCACCACGATCGCGATGTACGGCAGCAGGGCCGCCTGCGTCTTCTGCGCCATGTCGATGTCCAGCGCGGTGGTGCCGGTGATCTCGTAGGTCACCAGGTTGGCCGCCTCCACGAGGGGGCGATCGGCGCGCAGCGACTCCACCAGGTCCTCGGTGCGCTCGTCGGTCGGGCCGGTCGACGGCACGGCGCTGAAGATGGCCGTGTCACCCGCCTGGTTGAAGGTCACCTTCGAGACCGACACCACGCCGCTGGTCGCCTTGACGCTTTCCGCGACGAGCGTCACCGCGGCTTTCGGGTCATCGGCGTCGCGTGCGTCGACCACGACCGTCAACGGGCCGTTGAACCCGGCCCCGAACGCTGAGGCCCGCAGGTCGTGCGCTTGGCGTTGGGTGGCCGTGGCGGGCAGCGCCGCGTCCCCCGGCGTGCCGAGTTGCAGGGACAGTGCGGGAACCGCGATCACGGCCAGCACGCCGACACCGGCCAGGGTGATGAGGAGCGGCCTGCGCAGGACCAAGCCCATCCACGCCTGGGCGGGCGACCAGCGCTCGGGAGTGGGCACGCCGATGTGGTGCCGCGCCCGTCCCAGGACCCGGTTCGGGGCGAAACCCAGCAGGGCGGGCACGAGGGTGAGCGCCACCAGGACGGCCACCAGTACAGCGCCCGCGGCGGCCACGCCCATCTTCGCCAGCATCGGGATGCCCACGACCGACAGGCCGGCCAGTGCGATCACCACGGTCATCCCGGCGAACACCACCGCCGAGCCCGCCGTTCCGACCGCGCGACCGGCCGCCCGTTCGGCGTCGTCCGGGCCGTGGCGTTCCTCCCGGTAGCGCGAGACGACGAACATCGCGTAGTCGATGCCGACCGCCAGCCCCAGCATCAGCGCGAGCATCCCGCTGGTGATCATCATCCCCATCGGTCCGGCTGCCGCCCAGACGCACAGGAACGAGATGGCCACCCCGATGATCGCCGTCATCAGCGACAGGCCTGCCGCCACCAGCGAACCGAACGTCATCAGCAGCACCAGCGCCGCGATCGCGACCCCGATGAGTTCCACGGCGCTCATCTTGGTGCCGGTCTTGAGCGCCGAGCCGGACACCTCCGCGGTCAGCCCCCCGGCTCGGGCCAGTTCCACCGCCTTGCCCAGCGCGGCACGCGACTCGTCGGTCACGTCGGGCGACGGCACCGCGTAGGTCACCGACGCGAAGCCGGTGGAACCGTCCGCGCTGATGCTCCCGCCCGCCGACGGCGGCGTGACCCGTGACACCTGAGGACCGCCGGAGACCGACGCCAGCGCCGCCTCGATGGTCCGCTGGCTCTCCGCGTCCGTCACCGACCTCCACGGCGGGGCGACGAACACGATGGTGGCCGACGCACCGTCCGCGGCCACACCGGGGAACCGCTCCTTGATGAGGTCGAACGCCTGCTGGGACTCGATTCCCGGCATGGTCGGCCTGGTGGTGACGGGCCCCTCCGACTTGACGGCCAGCAGCACGGAACCACTCAGCGCCACCAACCACACGACGACGACCAGCCACCGATGGCGAAACGAGAACCGGCCAAGACGACTCAGCAATCCAGCCATGACAAGACACTCCACTTCCTTCGAACGTGGCTCGAAGCTTCCCGTCCGGACCCCGCCCCCGTCGTCGTTCGGATGCGGGCACCGCGTACGGGGATCGCAGTAGGGAACGGCAGTAGACTCACGCCGAGCCCGATGCGGGCGCGGCAAGTCCAGGATGGAGCGATGGCGCAACGACAACGGCTGGAAGACCGGGTCATCGAGGCGATCACCTTGCTGACGCGCGCCTCGAACACCTACTTCGAGGACCTGGCCGCCAGCTTCTCCGAGCACCTGGGCCGGGGTACGATCCAGCCGCTGATGGTGTTGCACCGCGACGGGCCGCAGCGGGTTTCGGCTCTCGCGGCCTCCTTGGGCCTGGACCGCACGACCGTGACGCGCCACCTCGACGAGCTGGCGCAGCGCGGTCTCATCGACCGTCAGCCGGATGAGCGCGACCGTCGCGCGCTCGTGGTGAGCCTCACACCGATGGCCGCGGATCACCTCAACGCCATGCGCACCAAAAACCGGCAACGGATCCGGCGGGTCTTCGCCGACTGGACCCCGCAGGAGCGGGAGATGTTCGGGGAGATGCTGATCAGGTTCGCCCGCCGTGGCGCCGAGGAGTTCCGCGACTAGCCCGTCCATCAGGTCGGCGTCGTCGCGGCCACCGCGGGACTCCGTTCGACGGCGCGCCTCGGGATGAAGGCGGAGATCAGCAGTGCGATCAGGGCCGCGCCCGCGCCGAGCAGGAGGATGGCGACGATCGCGGTCTCCGACGGGACGGTCAGGGTGCCCACGGACGTGGTCGAGGCGACCAGCAGCAGACCGGTGACCGCGCTCGCGCTGGAGGTGCCCAGCGCGCGGCAGAGGTTGTTGAGGCTGTTGGCGGCCGCGGTCTGCGTGACCGGGACGGCCGCCATGATCAGCGAGGGGACGGCGCCGTACCCCAGGCCGATCCCGGCGCCGACCACCATCGTGCAGAGCAGCACCTGCCAGAGGTGTGAGTGGGCCAGCGCCGCGAAGCCGTAACCGGCTGCGACGACGAGGGTGCCGATCATCAGTGTGCGCCGGGGGCCCGCGGTCCGGGTGATGAGCGCCGACAACGGGGACATCGCCATCATGCACAATCCGCCTGGCGCCTGGAGGAGCCCCGCGATGAAGATCGTCTGCCCGAGTCCGTAACCGGTGGCCACCGGCATCTGCAACAGCTGGGTGAAGGCCAGAGGGCTCATGAGCATCGCGCCGGCGAAGACCGCCGAGGACGCGTTGGTGAGCGCCACCTGCCGGACCCGGCTGGCGCGCAGGTCGATCAGGGGCTGACGGGCGCGCAGCTCCCAGGCGCCGAACGCCGCCAGCAGGACGACCGCCGACCCGGCGGGCAGGCCGATGGTGAAGCTCGTCCAACCCCAGAGGCCACCCTTCGAGATCGTCAGGAGCAGGCAGACCAGAGCCGCCGTGAGCAGCGCGGCCCCCAGGGCGTCGAAACGCCCGCCGGTCCGCTGTCGCGACTCCGCGACGAGAGTCGACACGAGCAGCGCGGCCAGTGCCGCCAAGCCCGCGGACACCCAGAACAGCAAGCGCCAGTTCGCGTACTGCACGAGCAGCGCCGACAGCGGCAACCCCAGGGACGCTCCAACGCCCAGTGACGCGCTCATCATGGCGGTGGCCGGCGCGAGGCGCGGCTGGGGCAGGTGGTCGCGCATGAGGCTGATACCCAGCGGCACGACGCCGGTGGCCAGTCCTTGCAGTGCGCGACCGACCAGCAGAGGTGCCAGGGAACCGCTCAGCGCCGCGACCGCCGAACCGGCGACGAGCGATGCCAGGCAGATGAGGAGCAGGCGCCGCTTGCCCCACATGTCGGCGAGTCGCCCGCTGACCGGCGCCGCCACCGCGCCCGCCAGGAGCGTGACCGTGACCGCCCACGAGGCGTCGGCCGCAGAGACGTCGAGGAGCCGCGGCAGTGCCGGCAGGAGAGGGATGACGACGGTCTGCTGCAACGACACGGTGATCCCGGTGAGCGCGAGTACGGACACCAGAAACTTCGGCGAAGAGGTCTGGCCCACAGCGGCACTCCCGTGTGACGACCGCGACCCAGCGTCGCGGATTAGGTGTAGAGGGTCGCATAAATTACGTGTACGGTGCTACATGTCGAGGCGTCGGGGGAGTGCCTCTCGGAGGGAGCGGACATGGACTACGAGCTGGGATCACCCGAGTTCTACCTGGGGGATCCGGCGCCTGCCTACCGGGCGTTGCGCCAACAGTCACCAGTGCACTGGAACGACGCCAACGGCGGTTCCTGGGCGATCACGCGCTACGAGGACATCAAGTGGATCGGTGCGCGGCCACACCTGTTCTCCTCGGCCCAGGGGGTGAACGTGCAAGACCCGAACCGCCCGTCCGGCGGTGTGAGCAAGATGCTGATCACCACTGACCCGCCGCGGCACGGCGCCCTGCGCAGGCTGGTGTCCAAGGGGTTCACGCCGCGCCAGATCGCCCTGCTGGAGCCCGGCATCCGCGACATCGTCCGCGGTGCGCTCGATCGGGTCGAGGCAGGCGTCAGCCTCGAATTCGCCGAGGGGATCGTCGCGCCGGTACCGACCAGGATCATCGCCGAGATGATCGGCGCGCCGCACCAGGACTGGGAGGACTTCCGCGCTTGGTCCGACGCGGTGATCGGTGCGGCTGACCCGGACATCGCCATGACGCCCCAAGAGGCGTTCGGCGCGGTCAGCCACTACTTCCAGCACCTGATCGAACTTCGGAAGTCGAGCCGCGCCAACGACCTCGTCTCGACCCTGCTGGACGCCGAAGTGGACGGTGAGAAGCTCGCCGACGACGAGATCGTCAACTTCCTCCGCCTGCTGCTGCTCGCCGGGAACGAGACCACCCGCAACCTGATCGCCCTGGGCACGTTGGCGCTGATCAACCACCCCGATCAACGGCAGAAGCTCGTGGACGACCCCGCCCTGATCCCCAGCGCGGTGGAGGAGATGTTGCGCTGGACCACCCCGGTCACCCACATGACCCGCACCGCGACCGAGGACGTCACCCTCCGGGACGAGGTCATCAAGAAGGGACAGACGGTCATCCTGCTCTACGGCGCCGCGAACCGCGACGAGGACGTCTTCGGAGCCGATGCCGAGGAGTTCATCGTCACCCGCAAACCCAACCCTCACCTCGCGTTCGGCACGGGCGAGCACGCCTGCCTGGGTCTGTCGCTGGCCAGGTTGGAGGCGCGGGTGTTCTTCGAGGAGTTGATCTCCCGGTTCTCCGGCATGGAACTCGACGGCGAGGTGGTCCGCATGCGGTCGAACATGGTGCCCGGCGTCAAGCGGATGCACGTCCGCCTGAGCCCCGCGGCGCAGGAGGCGGCGCTGTGGTGAGGATCGTGCTCGACCGGGCCAAGTGCACCGGAATCGGGATCTGCGAGTCCCTCGCGCCCGAGGTTTTCGAAGTGGACGCCAACGGCGACCTGGCCGTCCTGCGCGTCGAGGTGCCTTCCTCCGCCGAGGCCGACGTGGCCGCGGCTGTCGAGGGCTGCCCGACCCAGGCACTGAAGTTCGAGGCGTGACCGGGGTGGCGTCGCAAATGGACAGACCCGACCGCGGCGCGCTCGTCGTGGCCGGTGCCTCGCTCGCGGGCCTCCGGGCGGTCGAGTCCGCCCGCGAGGCCGGGTTCGACGACCGGATCACCCTGGTCGGAGCGGAGGCCCGCCTTCTCCGCGACCGGTCTCCGCCGAGCAAGGAGTTCCTGTCCGCGGGGGCGCCGATCGACCACGTCCCGCTCCGCGGTCACCCCGAGCTCGCCGACGACCACGGCGTCGACGTGCTGCACGGCGAGCACGCGACAGGTCTCGATCCCGATGCCCGTGTCGTGCGCATGCGGGAAGGACAGATCCCCTGCAGCGCACTGATCATCGCGACGGGTGCGCGCACTCGTGGGCCGCGGGGCGCGAGCGGTCTGGTGGGCGTGCACGTCCTGCGCCCCTCGACAACGCCCGTTCGGTGCGCCGCGCCCTGGACGAAGGTGCTCAGGCGGTCGTCGTCGGAGCGGGCTTCATCGGCTCGGAGGTCACGTCGGCAGCTCGCGGGCGTGGTCTGCCGACCACGATCGGCGAAGCGCTGCCCGCGCCCATGGCCAGGTCCATCGGGCAGGCGCTGGCCTCCCCGCACGAGAGGAACGGCACCACGATGGCCTGCGGGCAGGAGGTCACCGCGATCGAAGGGAGCGGGCGCGTCGAACGCTTCCACCTGGCGGACGGCACCTCGATCGAGGCCGACCTCGTCGTAGCGGGGATCGGGGCGGCCCCAGCCACCGAGTGGCTTGCCGGCAGCGGATTGCCCATCGATGACGGGGTCGTCTGCGACCAGCACCTGCGAGCCGGCGGCGCCGACGTCTACGCGGCGGGCGACGTCGCCCGGTGGCACGCCCCCGGTTCGGCACGTCGATGCGGGTGGAGCACTGGTCGAACGCCGCCGAGCAGGGAGCACGGGCGGCGCGGAACGCCCTGTTTCCAGCCGTGGCCGAGCCGTACCGGACCCTGCTTCTGGTCCGACTGGTACGGCTCGCGCATCCAGTTCGCCGGTGTCGCGGACGGCGACGAACACGTCGTGGTGTCGGGGGAGTCGGCGGGCGAGCGATTCGTGGCCCTCTACCGCCGCGGTGACGAGCTGAGCGGGGCACTCACCCTCGACGGACAGCGCCACATCATGAGGTGCCGGCGGCTGATCGCCCGAGGAGCGAACTTCGACGAAGCGCTCGCACTCGCCCAAACGATGGCCAACCGCCATCCAACTACGAGGTCGTGACATGAGCAGTGCTCTTGTGGCACCGCCTTGATCGTAGGAGGAAATGATCGTGACCGAGCCCATCAACGACCAGTTCGAGCGAGGGGAAGCCATACCCGGTGCTTCTCCGCCGAACGGCGATCCGGTCGTGCCCGAGAAGGCGACCGACCGGTTCGGCAAACCAAAGGGAAAGGGGTTCCTCTACGCGACGATCCCGGTCGTCGTCTTCGTCACGGCCAACGCGCTCCTCCCGCTGACCGCGACGATCGTCATCTCCGTCGTGGTCGGGCTCGGGCTCGTGGCGTTCCGGCTGCTGAAAGGCGAGCGTCCCCTGACGGCGCTGGGAAGCCTGGTCGGCATTGCGTTCGCCGCGGCACTCGTCGCCGTGACCGGCTCGGCGAAGAACTACTTCGTCGTCGGGATCTGGGCCTATTTCGTCGGTTTCCTGATCGCCGCGCTCTCACTCCTGATCCGCCGTCCTGTCACCGGGGTGATCTGGAACTTCACCCACGGCCGGAACAACCCCTGGAGGGAGGACCGCGGCGTCCTGCGAGCGCATTTCTTCGCCACGCTGGCGGCGGCCGTGGTCCTCGGCGCGCGGTTCGGCGTCCAGCAGTGGCTCTACCTCGTCGACAGCACCAACGGCCTGGGCTTCGCCCGCATCGCCATGGGCACACCGATGTCGCTGGCGGTGGCCGTGGTCGTCGTGTGGGCGTTCCGGCGCAGCAGCAAGCTCCTCATCGGGAAACCGGGGCAGGGGACGACTTCGCCCGACGAGCGCGCGCCGTGAACTGCGACGCGGGAACACCAGGTGCTCCGATGATCCGCATCCTCCTCGCCGACGACCAGGCGCTGCTCCGCTCGACGTTCCGCATGCTGATCGACTCCTGCGACGACATGACGGTCGTCGCCGAGGCTTCGAACGGCGAGGAGGCGATCGATCTCGCCCGGCGCCACCGTCCTGACGTGGTCCTGATGGACATCCGGATGCCGCTCCGCGACGGCTTGGCCGCGACACAGCAGATTTGCTCCGCCAATGACCTCGTGGGTACCCGCGTGCTGATTCTGACCACCTTCGAAACCGACGAACACGTGGCCCGTGCGCTCAAGGCCGGGGCGAGCGGATTCCTCGGCAAGGACGTCACGCCAGAGGGTCTGCTGGACGGGGTTCGAACCGTCGTGGCCGGGGAAGCGCTGCTCTCGCCCGCCGCCACCCGCGCGCTGATCGACCGCTTCCTGTCCGGTAACGGCGACATCAGCGATGTGCCCCAGGGGTTGCTCGCGGCCCTGACCGACCGCGAGCGCGAGATGACCGCTTTGGCCGCGCACGGCCTGTCGAACCAGGAGATCGGTGAGCGGTTGTTCGTGAGCCCTTTGACCGTGCGCACGCACATCCACCGGGCGATGTCGAAGGTCGGGGCACGCGATCGCGCGCAACTCGTTGTCATCGCCTACCAACAAGGGCTGGTCCGAGCCCGCTGACGTCGACCTCGCAAGCGAATGAGACCGTCCCGGAAAGAAGTGGAAGAACTACGCAAGTTGAGTAGTTCTTCCACCTTGCTGGCGCCTACTCACGGCCACGCTTAACACTTCGAGTTGCGGCAGGGTGTAGGTGTCCGTTTCCGAGCTACGTCCGTTGATTGAGTCGGCGGACGGTGATGCGGATCATGGCCTCGTGGTTGTGTCGTAGTCGTTCGTAGTCGCGGACGCAGCGGCGGTGGCCGGTGATCCAGGCCAGGGTTCGTTCCACCACCGATCTTCTGGGCAGCACGGTGAAGTACGGCGGATCGGGACGGTGGACGATCTCCACGACCAGACGAAGTGTCTTGTGGGCCCGGTGGATCAGGGGGCCGGTGTGGCCGCCGTCGGCCCACACCAACGAGGTTCGCTTGCCGGCGGTGTCGCGCATCCGCCGCAGCAGGCTGCGCGGCGACTCGTTCCTGCGTCGAGGCCGGGGTGACCACCACGGCCAACAGCAGCCCCATGGTGTCCACGACGATGTGACGTTTGCGGCCGGGGACCTTCTTGCCCGCGTCGTAGCCGCGGGTGGCATGGCCGACTGTCTCGGCGGCGCGCACCGACTGCGAGTCCATGGCCGCCGCCGACGGAGCCGCCACCCGGCCCTCCGCCAGGCGGACGCGGTCGCGCAACGCGTCGAGCAGACGCTGTCACCGGCCTTCTCCCACAGGGCGAAGCGCTCGTAGACCGTGGGCCAGGGCGGGAAGTCCGCGGGCAGTGCGCGCCACTTGATGCCGTTGTCGACCACGTCGAGGATCGCGTTCACGATCACCCGACGGCAGTGCTTCTCCCACCGACCGCCCCGGCCTGCCAGGCACGCCGGATCGGGCAGCAGCGGATCCAGTTCACCCCACTGGGCGTCGGTGAGGTCGGTGGGCTACCGAGCCGTCCGTGGGGTGGGCTGGTGGGAGGCGGCCAGGCGGCAGCACGGGGCACCCTCGGTGGAACAGCCCGCGGGCATCGGGCACGACAACGGAACTCCTGGTGGAACGGCGCATAGACACCGTCCGATCTACCAGGAGTTCCCTCGTCCGCGCACCACAGGCCCTCCACCCGCTCAAGCTCGGAAACGGGTACTTGCAGCACGGTCTGGCCGAGATCGCCTTTGCTTCTTGCGGTCGTCAGTGTGGGAACAACGGTGCCAGGACCAGGCACGTCCGGTCAGGGCTGGAGCCAGCGGTCGAACCAGGCGCGGGTGCGACGCAGGACGTCGAGTTGGTGGTTGCGTTCCCGGATCGAGTGGCCCTCCCTGGGGTAGATGACGAATTCGTGCTCGGCGCCGAAATGGCGCAGGGCCCGGTGGAAGTACACGGCTTGGCCGAGGGGGACGTTGGTGTCCTCGGCGCCGTGCAGGATGAGCACCGGCGTGCGGACGCGGCTGGCGAAGGAGATCGGGCTGACCGCGTCGTGCGGGTGTGGGCCGATCCCCTCCCACCCGATGCTGCCGCTGAGTGCGCCCTCGAGCTGGCCGTGCTCCCCGGTCGCGGCGAGCATTCCCCAGTCGGTGATACCCGCGTTGACCAGCGCGGCGCGAAACCGGTTCGTCTGCCCGATCGCCCAGGCGGCCATGAAGCCGCCGTGGCTGCCGCCGGCGATGCCCAGTCGGTCGGGGTCGGCGATGCCCTCGGCGATGAGCAGGTCGATGCCGGTCAGGATGTCGGACCACTCCTCCCGGCCGACCCTGCCCGCGACGCTGGCCGCGAACGCGTGGCCGTGGCCCTGGCCGCCGCGCGGGTTGGGCAGGAACACCGCGTACCCGGCGGTGGCCAGCCACTGTGCCTGTGCGCCGTGGAACGAGAACAACTGGAGGCGATCGGCGTACCGGTCGTCGGGGCCCCCGTGCACGATCGTGACGAGTGGGAACGGGCCGTCCGAGGCGGACTTCCCGGCCGGCAGTACGAGCAGACCGTCCAGATCGAGGCCGTCGGCGGCTCGATAGGCCAGCGGTCGCTGGGTACCGAGTGCGATGCCGTCCAGTTCGGGGCGGGTGTCCGTGATCTTCCGCAGCGGCCCGGTCGGTGGCCCGACACAAACGTTCGTGGGTTCGTGACGGGTGCCGGTCAGTGCCGCGATCGTCTTGCCCGCTGGGGTGGTGGTGAGGGCGTCGAGGTGGCCGGGGTGCTGCGACAGCGGCGTGGGACCGTCGGGGTCGAGCCGGGCCAGGGTCGTGTTCAGGCCGTTGGCGAAGACCACCAGCGGGGCGGCGTCGGTCTGGCGCAGTTCGGTGGGGCACATCGGCAGGTCGGCGGTGCGGTTGCGGCGGACGCGGCTGCTCATAGCCAGGTCGAACACGGCGGTGCCTGCGTGGAGGACCGGTGGGGTGAGGGCGAGGTAACCGAGGTGCCAACCGTCTTCAGCCGGCCACCAAGCCAGGGATTGTGCGTCGACCTCGACCGGTCCGAGGTCTTCCGCGGTCCCCGTGGCGGGGTCGAACAGGTGCAGCCGGCCGGTGCGGGGGCCGTAGTCCTTGTCGGCGCTGGCCTGGGTGAGCACGGCGAGCGGGCCACCGTCGGGTCGTTGCCGCAGTTCCACGACGTGCCTGTCGCCGAACACATCCGGGGTGGTGACCTGGCCGGTGCGCAGGTCAAGCAGGCGCAGCCGAGCACGCGGTTCGCGCTCACCGACGACAATGGCGTCGTCACGGTCCTGGGCGCGGCGCACGTCCTGCTCGGTGGGCTCGTCCTCGGCGAGCAGCGCGATCAGGTTGGGATCGGCGAGCGGCCGGTGGTCGATGATGCCGGCGCGCCAGTGGGTCACCGCGGTCACCACGTCGTCGGCGGGGGTGAGCCGGTGCAGCTGCGGAGCGCCACGCTCGGCGCGGTCGGACAGGAAGTACAACGTGCCCGAGTCCGCGGACCAGCGGGGCAGGGACTCCGTCGCGGTGTCGGCGGTCACCCGACTCCACACACCGTCGCCGTCGATGTCGGCCAGCCAGAGCGCGGTGTCGAGGTGGTCACCGATTCGGCTGATGGGGGCGAGAACGTAGCAGAGCAGATGCCCGTTCGGAGCGAGAGCCGGTGTCTGCGGGACGCGACCCTCGACCACGAGTTCAGCGGTCAAACCTGTCATGTGATCAGTGTGCCAACGTCAACAGCGCGCCACGTGGCCGAGTCGCTGCGCTCGGCGCACTCGGCCGAGGCGTGCAGCCGCGACAACGGTGCAGCACCCCAACGCGCCCGGCCAGTCGAGGTGCGGATAAGCACTGATGACTACAAGATCACCCCGCTCAAGAAGGCCGCGCGGGAGCTACTGGGATGTCCGCATCCGCGACGGGTACCGCGCGGGGTCTGCGCCGAGCAGGCCATCGGGATCAGCACCGACGAGTTCACGCGCGCCAAGGACTCCGGGCTGCGGTTCCCGCGCAACGTCTTCCCGCTCGTGTTGGTTGCCCTGGGGCCGTTGAGCGGCTCTGCGGACGCGGCGGGGCTGCGGCGTCGCTGGCCAGGCCTGGAGATTGCGAGTCACACGATCGTGTGCACCTTGACCCTGGAGTTGACCGTGGCCATGGCCGACTACATCGACAACTTCTACAACCTCCACCGGCGCCACAGCTACCTGGGCCAGATCAGCCCCAGCGAGTATGAGGCGCTCTGGCACGAGGTCCAGTGCAGCCCCCAACTCCCATGACGGCGGCTCAGCAACAGGGGGCCGCATCACCCGGCCCAACTATCGGGGTCCCGTCACTCGCCAGGTGGCTCCCACATCGTCACCGCCGCTGCGCGCGCCACCTCGACGAGGGGCCCGCCCACGTCGCGGGCGGGCCCTGTTCCGCCAACGGCGCAGACAGGTCACTCCCGCCAACACCGCGACGCCGAGGCGATCAGCTGACCGAGCAGCACCTTGCCCATCTCCAGCGCGACCTGCGCGGGAGCGCGCCACCCCCCCGGAGGGAACACCAGCATCGTCGGGGTTGCGGGGCGGCGAGAACCAGAACGGCATCGCCATCACCTTCCTTTCGGGCCCCTGGAACGGCGCACACGCGAACCTTGCGGGCCGAAACGCGATTGACCTGTGGTCCTGTCCGTTCCGCTCGAAGACGGCGGATGCCCAGTCCGGTGACCAGCAGTCCGCCCCGTAGGTCCTGACTGCGATCGATCGAGTTGTTCGGACCTGGTTGGCGGATTCGACGACGGGAGTACCGCGGCTACCGTGATTACGGTCCAGACCGTAATCACAGTGGCCAGCGCCGATGAGGAGGTCCGACTTGAACGTCCGCTCCCTGGCCGCGACGGCGGTACTCGCTCTGACCGCGGGCATGCTTGCCGCCACGCCCGCGCAGGCGGAGACGTTCGCTACCTTCACCCCGCAAACGATCTCGGTGCCCAAGCAGGTCCGGCCTGTCGTGCACAGCGTCACTCCCGTAGGCACCATCTCGCTGGACATGACCGCCACGCAGACCGCATACGTGGTGTCGAAGATGCGGGTCAACGACGCCACCATCCGCAGCCTCTTCGACAACGAGGTCGTCTGCCAGGGACCGGGCGGCTGGAGCAAGAACATGGTGATCGGGCAGAACGTCTACGACATCGATTCGGGCTCCCCGTTGCGGGACGTGACGCTCTACACCCGGTTCCTCGTCCACCCCGGCGTCGCAGGCAGGGTCACCTGCACCGCGAACGTGCGGGGCAACTCGCTCAGCCGGGACAGCGCCGCCACCTACCGGCTGGTCAGCGGGTACCTCACGTTCGCCGACACCTCGGTCGTCAACGCCGCCGACGGGCAACCGGCGCAGTCCAGCGTGAGCGCGGGGACGCACGCCCTCAACGGCGGCACACTGCGGCTGCCCGCCCTCGACCACTTCGACCTCCCCTCGGCAGTGCAGGGCCTCAACGTCGTCGGCGACGTCAACCTGAAGGTCTGCCATCCGGACGCCCCGTGTGACACGTACGGGTCTGCGCAGGTGAAGTTCACGCTCTTCGTCAACCAGTGGAAGTCGGACGGCGCACTCTGCAAGGCCGACAGCAGCATCCAGGTCACGCACGACGTGCCGTACTGGATGCACCACAAGTACGTGCCGCTCAACAAATCGGACTTCACCGTGAGCACGGCGCCGGGCTGCATCCCCCGGTTCAACGCCTACGTCAAGGCCGAGTGGCTGAGCGGCCAGACCGCCGGAATCCACGGCACTGCTGACCTCACCGACTCCCAGGGCTCGACGACCACGCACGACTCCGACATGAGCCACGCCTACGTACTGCCGTACTGACCTACGGGGCTTGTCTTCGGCCGTGGTCCAGAACAGCCAGAACGGCTGGGAGGCGATGTCCATGACGTCGGCGTCGAAGTCGAGCAGGATCAGCGTGTCACGCTCGACCCGGGACTCGTACGCGACCAGGGTGCCCGTCGTGGTGGTCCACCAGTGGCCGGAGCAGCGCCGTTGGCCCTTGTAGGAGGGGAACTCGCGCACGGGCAGGCAGGACTCGAACGGGATCCGCCACGCCTTGGTCAACGGCAGGCGCTGCTCGTCCTCCTCGTCGGTGAACGCGATGTCGAACAGCTCGTGGGTCGCCGGCCCGGCGCCGCCGGGCACGAGGTCCAGGTTCCGCACCGAGGCACCTTCCCGGTAGAGCACGGCCCGCTCGCACCAACCCTCGCCCACTGGTCCTGGACTCCGCCATCGCCCCGCCAGGTACACCCGGACTCCGCCACCTCTGCGCGGAACGGTCAGGTCCGCGACGTCGGTCCGGACGAATCGCAGCCCGGTTGTCCGGGCCTGCTTCGCGGATTCGGTGGTGTACGCCGATTGGGTGATGGGCTGCGTTCGACGGTATGGACACGGTGGTGAGGCGTGAACGAATCGCCTGTGGTTGCTGGCGGGCTCTGCGCACTTGAACGGTTGGTGCAGAACAACGAAGATCAACGGCAAACCATCGCCGCGGAACCGGGGATGATCGTGCGGTGAAGAGGATGCGGGCATCGGTTGCGGTCGGCGGCGGGTCGGTCGCGCTAGCGGTTGGCTGCGCCGCCTGGGTGTACGCGCAGTCGGGCGAACTCGCGGACCGCCTGGACAAGGCGGCGAGCGTGGGCGGGCTGTTGGTCGGGCTGATCGGCCTGCTGGTCACCGTGCACGGGGTGTTCCTCGCTCGCCGATCGGGCGGTGTGTCGCCAGACATGGTCGTCGAGCACCTGGCGGCCGAGGTGGGGCGCCGAGTTCGGCGCGAAGTCGGTGTCCGGGAGTTGGGGCCGCACGCGCTGGAAGTCCGCTGGGCGAGTACGCGGCGCGACGTCGCCGAGCCCGGCGCCCTGGAAGGTGAGGTGTGGGAGCTGCCGGACGTGTTGCGGGCCGCGCCGCGGCTCGTCGTGCTGGGAGAAGCAGGGGCGGGCAAGAGCGTGGCGATGCTCCTGATGGTCGTGCGCCTGCTCGACGGCGAGGGACCGGTGCCCGTGCCGCTGGACGTGTCGCGATGGGTGCCCGACCCGAACTTGTCGCTGGCCGAGTGGTGCGCGCGGCGCATGGCCACTCTCTATCCACCTCTACCCGGCCACCAGGACGAGCACGAGGCACTGTGTGCGCGGTTGGTGGAGAGCGGGCGGGTGCTGCCGGTGCTCGACGGCTTGGACGAGATGCCGGACGGCATGGGGCCGGATGTCGTGCGGGAGTTGAACAAGGCTGTCGTGGAGTTGCCTGGGTTCGTGGTGTCGTGCCGTTCGGACGTGTACGAGCGGGCCGTCGCGGACGCTGGGGTCATCGTGGCCGACACGCCGGTCGTGGAGATCCAGCCGGTCACGGTCGACGCCCTGGTCCGCTACCTCACCGCCGGACGCCCTCCCGGCGACAGGCGTTGGGACCCTGTCGTGGACGGCCTGCGAGCGGACGGCCCGCTGGCGGCGGTCTTGTCCTCGCCGTTGATGGCGTGGCTGGCCCGTACTCAGTACAGCACCACGCGTTCCGACCCGGCGACGCTGGCCGCACAGCCCGACGAGGCTGCGTTGCGGCAGCAGTTGCTGGACGGCTACCTGCCCGCTGTCTACGGCGAGCACGCGATGGGCGACCGCCGTTACGACCCGGCACGGGCCGCGACGTGGCTCGGACATCTCGCGGGACACCTGCGGGTGCTCAGGGCGGGTCCGCACTTGCGTTGTCTGGATCTGCACGCGACCGTCCGCCCGTCGCGCATCGGGCTCGTGATCGGTTTGATGGCCGCACTGTCGTGGTGGGGTGGTCGTGGTACCGGCGCCGCGGCGGGAACGATGCTCGCCGCGGCGAGCGTGGCCGTCGTGCCCAAGGTGCTGCGCAACGTCGTCGGGTCATTGACCATTGCCCCGTTCATGGCGGCGTTCGTGCTGATGTACGGCGGGACGGTCGCGATGTTCGCGAAGTTCGTCCTGCCCGAGGCGTGGTTCAGCGCCGATATCGCGATCGGTGTCGGGCTGGTCGCGTCGTTCGCGGCGTTGACGGTGTTCAAGCTGTGGCTGACGCACGCCCCGGTCAACACCCGCTCCTTCTTCGATGACGATCAGGACTCGTTCCGCTCCTACAACGGCATCGACGGCGAGCGCGACTCGGACTTCTTGCGCGAACCCGACCCCAGAGCGGCCGTGCGGCGGGCCAGGGTGGAGTTCCTGGGCACGTGGGCCGTAGCGTCGACGGTCGCGACTCCGGCGGTGACGGCGCTGCGCGAAATCGAGTTCGCGCTGGCGGCCGGGTGCGTGCTGGGCCTGCTGGTGGCCGTGCAGTTCTCGGTATGGCCGTACTACGCCGCAGCACGGCTCGTGCTGGCGGCGCAGGACCGCCTACCGTGGCGGCTGGTGCCGTTCCTGGAGGACGCGCACCGACGCGGCGTGTTCCGCCAGTCTGGCGCGGTCCTCCAGTTCCGGCACCTCATCCTCCAGGAGCACCTGGCCTCCCGTTTTCCGCTGCGACCCATTGAGTGGTCGGACGGCCCCAGTCGCGGGCGCGGGCGTCCCACCGTCGGCTGACCGTCAGGTCGTGACTCGGTCAGCGGCGGACGCTGCTCACCACTGGACGGATCATGGAACGCGAACTCGGACTCCTGCTTCAGGACCGCGTGGGCACCGCCGTCGACCGGCACCAGGGGCACGCCTCATCGCTGGACTGTGGTCGTGTGCGGTGCGGCAGAACGAACGCCTCCGACGAGCTGTGCCGCGTCAGCGACTGGACGATGAGGTCGCTCAGCGTCGCACCGGCCGAGGCCGTCGATGCTGGCGAGGCGCTCTGGGTGGTGGAGGAGGGAGTCACCCTCCCAGCGTGAGCTCCCGCACCATTGGGCTGCCACCGGTGTTCCGCCAGGAACCACGGTCGCTCCGCCGACCTCTCACCCAGGGGAGCTGCGGTAGGACCGAGCCGACGAGCGATAGCTCCCCGGTGT
Source organism: Umezawaea sp. (assembly GCF_057122925.1). NCBI lineage: Bacteria > Bacillati > Actinomycetota > Actinomycetes > Pseudonocardiales > Pseudonocardiaceae > Umezawaea > Umezawaea sp. The sequence continues at coordinate 22,258 of NZ_DBNGPQ010000065.1, forward strand.
CTGACCGACCAGCCCGGTGAAGGCGTCGATGAAGCTGCTGGGGTTCGACCAGCCCAGCCGGATCGCCGTGGCGGTGACCGAGGCACCGTCGCTGAGCTCGATCAGCGCCCGTTGGATGCGCAGCAGGGTGCGCCACTGGTGGAAGCTCATCGACAGCTCGCTGCCGAACAGTCGGCTCAGGGTGCGTTCGCCGGCGCCGGCGCGGCGGCCAAGCTCGGCCAGGGTCGCCGAGCTTGCCGGGTCCGCGTGGAGCAGGTCGGTGACCGCCTTGAGACGCCGGTCGCTCGGCTCCGGGAGGCGCAGCGGCTCCTGTGCGGCGCGGGCGAGCTCGGCGAGTACGACGTCGATCAGCAGCCGCGCACGGGGGCTCTCCAGCGGCTCGCCCTCGGTCATCAGCGCCAGGTAGGCCTCGCGCAGCAACGCGCTCGCCACGAAGACCGACGGCTCGGCCGGAAGCTGTCCGGTCAGCGTCACGGGCAGCGACAGCACCCGGATGTCCGTCTCGCCGTACGCCTTGCTGCTGTGCACCGCGAAGGGCGGCACCCACATGATCCGGCTGGCAGGCGCCACCCAGGTGCCCACCCAGGTCGCTGTGACCAGGGCCCCACGCGCGGCGTAGCGGAGCTGGCCGTAGTCGTGGAAGTGCGCGGCCACGTCGGCGCCGTGGGGCAGCGACGCCGACAGCGGCGCATCGTCGGTGCAGAAGCTCGGCTCGCCGCTGGGGTCGGACACGCCGTCGAGGCTACCCACCACTGGCGGGTTTTCGGAAGAACCTGGCGTGATACCAGTGGCGCGCCTGGCGCCGCAGACCGCACCCTGGAGACATGTCACAACAGATCAAGGTCGAGGCCGCTGGTGAAGGGTGGCAGCGATGAGCACACGGACGACCGGCACGATCGCGGTCTTCGGTGCGACGGGGCGACAGGGTGGAGCGGTGGTCGACGCGCTACTGCACCGCGGGGCGCGGGTGCGGGCTCTGGTCCGCGACCCCGAGTCCGGGCGGGCTCGGGCGCTGGCCGCCCGCGGCGTCGAGCTGGCGGCCATCCGGACCGACGACCCGGCGTCGTTGGCCGCCGCGCTGACGGCGGTCGAGGCGTTCTCCTTCATGACCCCGGAGGCGAACAGCCTCGAAGGGGTCGAGACGGAGATCCGCATCGGCACCGCACTCGTCGACGCGGCGGTCGCGGCACGCGTCCCGCACGTCGTGTTCAACTCGGTCATCGGCGCGGACCGGGAGGCGGGTGTGCCGCACCACGACTCGAAGCACTGGATCGAGGAGCACCTGAGGAAGTCCGGCCTCAGGGCCACGATGGTTCGCCCTGCCCCCTTCATGGAGGAGATGGCGCCGAGCCTGGAGCACGGAAAGATCGTGCTGAGGCTGCCGCTGCCGGAGGACGTCGCCCTGAAGATGATCTCGGTCAGGGACATCGGCAGGATCGCCTCCGCGATCCTGCTCGACACCGCGGAGGCACCCGGCGGAGCCGTCGATCTCGTCGCCGACGAGCTGACAGGCCCTCGGATCGCCGCAGCGTTCGGCGCGCGCGCCGGGCTCCCGGCACGTTACGAGGCCCTCCCGTTGAGCGTGCTTCCCAGCGACCTCGACAGGGCGATGTTCCGCCAGTTCGCGAAGGCGGCGGAACACCCGTCGGACCTCGCGGTGGTGCGGGCGATCGAGCCGGCCACCCTGGACCTGGCCGAGTGGATCCGATCCACCGGCTGGACCGTGCCCACGAACGCGGCTGTTTCCTGAGCCTCCGGCCGCGGTGAACGCCCCGCGATCGTGCCCGCGGTCTCGGCGCTGCGGGCACGTCAGCGCATCCGTCGACGTTCGACGTCATGACCCGAGGAACGCAGAGAACCATGCGAGCGATCACCTTCTCCGCCTACGGCGGGCCGGAAGTCCTGCGGCTGTCCGACATCCCCGTGCCGGAACCCGGCACGGGGCAGGTGCGGCTGGCCGTCCGGGCCGCCGGGATCAACCCTCTCGACTGGAAGGTCCGCTACGGTTCCAAGCAGCAGAACTTCCAGATCTCCTTCCCGCACACCCCCGGTTTCGAAGTGGCCGGCGTCGTCGACGCCGCCGGCGAGGGCGCGGAGTTCGCTGTCGGCGACGAGGTGTTCGGCTGGCCCGACACCGGCGGCTACGCCGAGTACGCGCTGGCGAGGACGCTCGCACTCAAGCCGGCAGGCATCTCGTGGGCAGACGCGGCGGCGCTGCCGGTCGCAGGCGAGACCGCGCTTCGCGTCCTCGGACAGCTCGCGGTCCGCGAAGGCGAGACGCTGCTGGTGCACGGCGCCAGCGGCGCGGTCGGGCGCTTCGCCGCGCAGGTGGCCGTCGCGCGGGGCGCTACCGTCATCGGCACCGCCGGCGGCCGGAACCTCGACGACCTGAAGTCGCTGGGGGTCGTGCCCGTCCTCTACGGCGACGGCTGGGAGGAGCGGGTTCGCGGGGCCACGCCGGGACCGGTGGACGCCGTGCTCGACGCCGCCGGGCACGGGGTGCTGCCGGGGTCGGTCGAGTTGCGGGGTACGAAGGAGCGGATCGTCACCATCGCCGACGGGGCCGCCTTCGAACTGGGGATCCCGTACTCGGGTCCGGAGCAGTCGCGAGAGGTGCTGACCAGGGTCGCCTGCTGGGTGACCGACCGCGGGGTCCGGATCGCGCAGGGCAAGAGCTACCCGCTCCAGGACGCGGCCGCCGCGCACATCGACAGCGAGGACGGTCACCCCGGCGGGAAGCTCACGCTCGTCATCAGCTGAACGGGAGCGCGGCTCCGTGCCTGCGGAGACCGGGCGTGCCTGGCAGACCGATCAGACCGGCGCGCGGTCACGATCACCGCGAGCAGCGAGCCGAGCACATCGGTGGCGATGTGCTCGGCTCGCGCCCCTTGATCTTCTTGTTCGCACCGATCTCCTGGTCGGATTCGTTGACGTTGCGGGAAGTCTTCGCACTCTGCGGGTCAAGGATGGCCGCGGTCGGAGTCGCCGACCGTCCACTTGCGACACTGACCCGGTCTCGCAGCCGGTCGTGCGTCCTCTTGGGAGCGGCGGGGAAAGCGATCGCGCGGTGTCCGCCGTCCCATCGGGCAGGGTGCGCCGGGAGCGGCGCCCGGTCGGGCATCGGTGGCGCGTCGACCCGCGAGCGGGTGCGCACGCCGGCCAGGGCGTCGGGCGGCGCGGTGGTGATCCCGTACAGCTCCACCAAGGATGCTGTCGCTGACCGCCGCCGGCGGTGCCCGCAACCGAGTTCGACGCTCCGGGAAGACGGTGGATCGGTTCAACACCGGTCGTCGGCCTTCCGGCCCGCCGGTGCCGGGTTCGCGAGTCGCTGCCGTGCCGCGGCCCGCACCTCGGCCGCTCTGATCTGCTCGTGCCGCGAGTAGGCCGTGACCGCGGCGCCCGCGACCGCGACGATCGCGAGGAGCACGCCGTGGGTGAGGCCCGGCACGCCGATCGGCGACCTCCATCCGAAGCCGAGGTTCGAGGCCAGGACCTGCACGATCACCACGATCGTGAGCAACGGCGCTGTGGCGAACAGCAGGGTGTGCAGCATCGCCTCGCGAACGGTGAACCGGTGCGCGCTGATCATGCGCCGGCACGCGTGGATGAGTGCGATCGCGCCAACAGCGCCCGGACCCGCCGCTCCGTTCAGCACCTTGAGGCCCACGGTGGCCTCTTGCGCCGCGTAGGCCTGGTCGTAGGTGACGGTCGGGCTGTCGCCGCCCAAGTCCAAGCACACGTGCCCCGGCCGCATCGGCTCACCGCCGCAGGTGGGCGGTCCCTCGAACGTGACGAACTGCGCCCACACGCACATCCCGAGGCAAACGGCCAGGAAGATTCCGCCGAGCACGCGGAGCATCGCCGCACCCGTGCGTTGATCATGGTTCATGGGACGAAACGATTTCCGGTCACGGCGCGTGGGTCGATCATCGACATGGCGTTGAGCTTCCAACCACTCGACCAGGCGTCATTCGAATCGGATTCGCCGAACTGATTCGGCGCGCAGACCCACCGGCTGAACTGCCGAGAAGCGCACGCCGCGGCAGGAGAGGAGGACGCCCCGTCGTGCCCGACCCCTCGACGGGCACGACGGGCACGGGGTCACCAGCGCTGTGCGGGACCGTCGTTGCGGTCGAAGGCGCGCAGGCCGAATTCAACGCTGTCGTCCACGGCCCTGCCGGTGGCCTTGTTCACCAGGGTCACGGTGCTGTCACCCCAGACTGTCCCGTACCAGTCCTGGTACGCCATCTCGTTGCACGGGAAGCTGCGCAGGCCGGCCTCGAAGCTGTCGTCCAGGCAGTTGCCGGTCGCCTTGTTCCTGATCTGGACCGAGCCGTCACCCCACGACCGCACGAACCACGCCTGGTGGTCGTTGTGGTAGTCGGGCATGACGCGAAGCCCGAACTCGCTGTCGTCGAGAACCCGCCCGGTAGCGACGTTGTGGTACCGGTCGATGACAGCGTCCTCAGCCGCGTTCGCGGTCGTGGCGGGAGCCATGGCGGCGAGCACCAGCGCGCCGGTGGTGATCGTCTTGCGCATCTTGTCCTCCTCGGTGTCCCGGCCGGGGTGGCCGGGTGTCACCACCGTGCCGTCCGACCCCTGCGAGAACCCTGCGTAGCTGGTCACTGGCACAGCGTCACCCTGTCGAGCCCTCTGGGCAGCTCCCGCGGGGACCGATACACACCAGGTGGGGATCACACGGGGAGAGCCCGCGCCTGCCTTCGGCGTGCTGGGGGTGGTTCAGGCACGGGTCGCGGGCGAGGCGATCGACGTCGGACAACCCCGCCAGCGCAGTGTGCTGGCAGCGCTGCTCGTCGACGTGAACCAGGTGGTGCCGATCGACGAACTGGTGGACCGGGTGTGGGGCGAGCAGCCACCCACCCGCGCCAAGCACGCCCTGTACAGCCATCTCTCCCGCCTGCGCCACGTCGTCACGCCAGTGGGAGCGGCGCTCACCCGTCAGGCCGGGGGCTACCTGCTGACCGCCGACCCGGCCTCGGTGGACCTGCACCTGTTCCGTGAACTGTGCGCACGCTCCCGCGCGGGCGGCCACCAGCTCGACGCGGTCGACCAAGCACTGGCGCTGTGGCGTGGTCGGGCGTTCGAAGGACTGGACACGCCGTGGTTCTCCGAGGTGGCGCGGCGGCTGGACCAGGAGCGCGTCGCTGCGGAACTGCACCGCAACGACCTGCTGCTGCGCCTGGGGCTGCACGCCGACCGGTTCACCGACCTCGACGCCACCGCCACCGCGTACCCGCTCGACGAGCGCGCGGCGGGCCAGGTGCTGCTCGCGTGGTACCGCCGCGGTCGGCAAGCCGACGCACTGGCCCACTACCGGGTCATCCGCGCCCGGCTCGCCGAGGAACTGGGCACCGAGCCCGGTCCACCGCTGCGCGAACTGCACCGGCGAATCCTCGCCGGGGACCCGCTGCTCGTGTCCGACCGGCCGGTACCGCGGCAGCTGCCCGCCGTGGCGCCGCACTTCGTGGGCCGTGCCGCCGAACTCGCCGAGCTCGACCGGCACGACACCCCGCTGGTGGTGATCGTCGGTACCGGCGGCGCGGGCAAGACGGCGCTGGCGCTGCGCTGGGCGCACGACAACGCCGATCGCTTCCCCGACGGCCAGCTGTACGCCGACCTGCGCGGGTTCGACCACACCAGCGAGCCCGTACCGCCGGAGATCGTGGTGCGCGGGTTCTTGGAAGCGCTGGGCGTACCCGTGCACAGCGTGCCGTCCGGTGTGGAGGAGGCGGGCGCGCTCTTCCGCAGCGTGCTCGCCGACCGCCGCGCTCTGGTCGTGCTCGACAACGCCGCCGACGCCGCGCAGGTGCTGCCGCTGCTGCCCGGTGGCGCGCACTGCCTGACCTTGGTGACCAGCCGGGATCGGATGTGTTCCCTGGTCGCCAAGCAGGGCGCCGACCACCTCGGCGTCGGCGTGCTGACCGAGCCTGAATCCGTTGCGCTGCTGGGGGAGCGGCTGGGGCGCGGACGGGTCGACGCCGAGCCCGACGCGGTCACCGAACTCGTGGCGCGCTCAGCCCGGCTGCCGCTGGCGCTGTCGGTGGTGGCCGCCCGCGCCGCGGTGAACCGGAGCTTCTCCCTGCGAGCACTGGCCGACGAGCTGCGCGACGAGCACGAGCGCCTCGACGTGCTGGACGCCGTGCTGGACGTGCGGGCGGTGTTCTCCTGCTCCTACCGGGTGCTGAGCCCGGACGCCGGGCGGTTGTTCCGCCTGCTGGGCCGTCACCCCGGTGTCGATGTGGACGTCCACGCGGCGGCTTCCACCGCGGGTCTCCCAGTGGCGCGGGTGCGCGTGCTGCTGGCCGAGTTGACGCGCCAGCACCTCGTCGAGGAGCGTGCGCCGCACCGGTACGGCACGCACGACCTGCTGCGCGCCTACGCCGTGGAACTGGCGCGTGCGTGCGACACCGGGGAAGTGCTGACCGCGGCCCGGTTCCGGCTGGTCGACCACTACTTGCACGCCGGCTACCACGCCGAGCGGCAGCTGTCCCCGCACTGGCCCCCTCTCACCCTCCCGGCGCCGGGCGACGGTGTGGTGGCACGGGAGATCACCAGCTACGACGAGGCAATGGGGTGGTTCACCGTCGAGCACACCGCGGTGCTCGCCGTCCTCGAGGACGCGGTGCGCCACGGCTGGGACGCGCACGCCTGGCAGCTCCCCTGGGTCCTCACCTCCTACCTCCACCGGCAGGGCCGGTGGCGGGAGAAGTCCGCCGCCCTGCGCACCGCGCTGGAGGCGGCCGAGCGGTTGGGTGACCAGGACGCCCTGGCCGTGACCCATCACCTGCTCGGCCGCACGGCGACCGCGTTGGGTGAGCGCGCTGACGCACTCGACCACCTCAACCGCGCACTGGAGCTGCACCGGGCGCGCGGCGACGAGGTCGGCCAAGCGGTAGTCCGCTTCTCGCTGGCCTCGGAGTACGAACAGCGCCACGACCTGCACCGGGCGATGACCCACGCCCGGTGGGCGCTCGGGCTCCACATCCGCACCGGAAACCGGGCGTGGCAGGGTTTCGCCCTGACCGCGTTGGGCTGGTACTCGACGTGCCTCGGCGACCACACCCAAGCCCTGGCCTACTGCCATGAAGCGGCGAGGTGCATGGACGACCGCGACGGCCTGGCCCACAGCTTCCAGATCATGGGCTGCGCCTACCACCAGCTGGGCGACCACGCCGAATCCGTGACCCACCACGGGAAGGCGATCACGCTGTTCCGCACGTTGGGCGACCAGTACCGCGAAGCAGGAGGCCTGGTCCTCGTCGGCGACGCCCACCGAGCCGCAGGCGAGGAGCCATCGGCGCGGGCAGCGTGGACACGGGCCCTCGCCATCCTCAAACGCCTGGGGCACGACGACAGCGCGTCGATCCGTGAGCGGCTGGACCAGGTGCCGGTCGCCGCGCCGTGACACGACCGTGCCTGCCGAGAACCTCATCCACGCGGGTTACGGTGTTTGACACCCCACAGGACTTTCCCGCGCTGTGGCGAGAGGCCGTCCGCAACAGCACCTTGATGGGCGCGTCGGCTGCCTGCGCGAGCTCGAATAGCACCGGGGTACGACGGCGGCGCGGCCGTGATCCGCCGGTGCCGACCCGTTCGGGGGACGTCTGTCTAGGCGGGACTCTCCGTTCCGGTCACCAGACCGGTCTGGTAGGCGATGACAACGAGTTGCGCCCGGTCTCGTGCGTCCAGTTTGGACATGGCGCGCTGCACGTGGGCGCGAACGGTGAAGGGGCTGAGGTGCATCCGATCGGCGATCTCCACATTGGACAGACCGGTCGCGACGAGAATGACCATCTCGCGTTCGCGCGGCGTGAGTGCGGTGAGTCGTTCGGGGTGGCGTGGCGAGGGGTCGGCCGGCGTGGCGAGGAAACGGGCCACCAGGGAGCGGGTCGCCGCCGGGGACAGGAGGGTGTCGCCGTTGGCGATCGTGCGCACGGCGTCGAGCAGGCCCTGCGCCTCGATCCCCTTGCCGATGAAGCCGCTGGCCCCGGCGCGCAGGGCTCGTGCGATGTACTCGTCGGTCTCGTAGGTGGTGAGGATCAGGACGCGGGTGGCACGCAGATCCGGATCGGCGCAGATCTCCGCGGTGGCGACGAGGCCATCGGTGCCGGGCATCCGGATGTCCGTGATCACCACGTCCGGGCGCAACTTGCGGGTGAGGGTCACCGCCTCCCTGCCGTCGCCCGCCTCGCCGACCACGGTGATGTCGTCGGCGCTGTCGAGGAGGGTGCGGAAGGCGCCGCGCAGCAACGCCTGATCGTCGGCGAGGAGAACCCGGAGCGGCACAGCGACATCCCCGGCCCCTTCGCCTGCGTCCGGTCCGTCGCCTGGTGCGTCGTGAGTCATCGGCCCTCGCCATCGGTCGCTCCGTCGGTCCTCCGCGCCGGGGTGCCCGCGGCGGGAAGAGGCAGGTGGGCGGAGACCAGGAAACCCCCTTGGGGGCGCACGTCGGCGCTGAGGCTTCCGCCGACCGCGGTGGCCCGTTCACGCATTCCGATCAGGCCGTAGCCGGGCGGGTGCCCCCGAGGCTTGCGGGAGCCCTCGCCGTCGTCGGTGACCGTGATGATCACGTGGTCGCGGTTCCAGACCAGGCGCACCTCGGCGCTCCCGGTGGCGGCGTGCTTGGTCACGTTGGTCAGGGCCTCCTGGATGACGCGGTAGGCGGTGAGGTCCACCGCAGGCGGTAGCGGTCTGGCCGTGCCGTCCTCGTGCATCGACACCGCCAGGCCCGCACGGTGGAAGGTGCTCAGCAGCTCGGGAACCTGCGACAGCCCCGGCGCGGGCTCGGTGAGTGCGGAGGTGTCTTCGGGTTGGCGCAGCAGACCGACCGCGGCCCGCAGTTCGTCGAGGGCGTGGCGGGTGGTCCTGACCAGTTCGTCCAGGCTCGTGCGGGCTTGTTCCGGGCGGGTCGCGAACAGGTGAGCGGCGACGGTGGCCTGCGCGTTGGCCAGGGTGATCTGGTGGGCCACCAGGTCGTGCAGCTCGCGGGCGATGCGAAGCCGTTCCCCGGCCACCCTCCGGCGTGCCTCGTCGTCCAGGGTTTCCTCGGCCCGGCGCGCTCGATCCTCCATGATCGTCAGGTAGGCCCTCCGGTGCCGCGTCGAGCGACCGAGCACGGCGGCCACGAGCGGTGTCGCGGCCACGGTCGCCAGCCTGCCGGTGTCCGCCCACGAGAAGTCCGCTTCGAAGAACGGGGGGCCGGCGACCAGCAGCGCGGCCGCCGGGAGCAAGACCGCGGGCGTCACCGGCCCCTCGGTGCGGACGGCGAGAGAGTAGGCGCTGATGGCGGTGGGGGCCACCATGAGCGGGGTCAACAGCAGGCCCGTCGGCGCGACCAGGACACCGCACAGGGTGGTGGCGATCACGATGGCGACCGGTGCGCGCAGTCGCACGGCGAGCAACCCGGACGACACCGCGGCGAGGACGTAGGCCGTCGCCGGCGGCGACGTCACCGTGTCGTCCACCCGCAGCGCACCACCGAGCAGGCAGAGCGCGAACGCCACCGCGACGACCGCTCCCTCCCGCCACCACGACCCGGCCTGCGTCGGAGGTGCACTACGCCGGTTCGTCATCGATGTCCGTCAACCGCAGCACGTGTTCAGCCTAAATGGTTGATTCCGCGAAGTTGGAGTTGGACGCCGCCGACCCCGGGATCTGGTTCGCCCGACGCAGCTCAAGGCAGGCGGCGTTCGGCGGTGTGTGTCCGCCATCGGTGGTGAAGCAGGCGACACCCACGTCCAGGGACGGCCGCCCGCACGCGTGTAGTGCGTTCGCACCAGAAACGGGCCGGACCGGTTCGCGCGCACCAGGCGAGGACGGTCTCGGCAAACGATGTGCGGCACCGCGGCGCGCGACAGGGTTGGTGGCGGAACCGTCCGGCACCGGCTCGGACGGCGAAGCGGCAGGAAGAAGTTCGATGAACCCCGCACACGGCACCGGCGCGATTCGGCTGACGGCCGTTCGCAAGCTCTACGGGAGGCGCGACAACCAGGTGGTGGCGCTGGAGGAGGTGACGACGCGGTTCGACCGGGGAACGTTCACGGCGATCACGGGGCCGTCGGGTTCCGCCAAGAGCACCCTGTTGCAGTGCGCGGCCGGGCTCGATCAGCCGACGTCCGGTTCGGTGCTGATCGAGGAGCACGAGCTCGGCGAGATGACCGAGACCGAGTCGACCGAACTGCGGCGGGACCGGATCGGGTTCGTCTTCCCGGCGTTCAACCTGCTTCCGGTCTCGACCGTGCGGCAGAACGTGACGTCGCCGCTGCGGCTCGCCGGCCGCACACCCGACCGGGACCGGGTCGCGCGGATCCTCGACCGGGTCGGCCTCGCCCAGCCGCTCACACCACCGAGGCACACGCGACGCGGATCCTGGTCAAAGCCGACGAGGGCACCGACCCCGGACGGTTGGTGGCGGACCTGACCGAGGTGACCTCCGCCGAGGGCGGCCTGACGGCAACCGGCCGCGACGCCCTGCTCCGGGAGTTCGACGAGCAGAAGACGACCGCCAACTTCGCGGTCTACCTCATGGTGGTCGTGATCGCGGGGTACGCGGCGATCACGGTGATCAACACGCTGGTGTCGAGCATGACGGCGAGGCGGCGGGAGTTCGGGCTGCAGCGGCTCGCGGGCTCGACACGTGGCCAGGTGCTGCGGATGGCCGGCTCGGAGGCAGCGATCCCGGCTCCGGCGGCATCGCGCTGGGCACCGTCGCCGTGCTCGGGATCCTGGTACCGGTCAGCCTCAAGCGCCTCGGGCAGGTGCTGCCCGCCGGGTCCCCGTGGATCTCCGCGTCGACGGCCGCGCTGACCGTCCTGCTGACGCTCGGAGCCACGCTCCTGCCCGCCTGGCGGGCGACGCGCGGTCGACCGGCCGGGGCAGCGCTCGCCGTCGAGCAGCCCGGCAGATTCCTCACTCACTTTCCCGTCACAGAAAGGAACTCCATGACCATCACCCTGACACCTCCGGTGCGGGCAGGGAAGGCCGCGGTCGGGGCTCTCGGCCTGCTGGCCCTCGCCAGCGGTGCCCTGGAGTCGGTGGTGCAGCCGACGGTCCCGCTCCTGCAACGCGAACTGGACATGGGGCCCACCGGAGGGGCACTGCTCAGCATCCTGCTCCCGATCACCGGCGCACTCGTCACACCGCTGGCGGGCAGGCTCGGCGACCGCTACGGCGGAAAACGGGTCCTGATCCGGCTGATGGTCGTGGTGTGCGTCGGCGGCATGGTGTCCGCACTCGCGCCGGGCCTGCCCGTGCTGCTGGTCGGCCAGGTCCTGCAGGGCGCGATGGTCGGCGCGCTGCCCCTGTCGTTCATCGTCGTGCGCAAGCACCTGTCCGCGGGGGAGTCGAAGGTGGCCATCGGGGTGGTCAGCGGACTGTTCGTGGGAGGCGGGATGGCGGGCATGCTGCTGGCCGGTCCCGTGGCGGAACAGCTGTCCCGGCACTGGATGTTCGCGCTGCCGACGATCGCCGTCATCGTGGCCACCCTTCTCGTGACCCGGTTGGTGCCGGCGGATTCGGCGGACCGGTCGGACGACGCCGGGGTCGACTGGCCTGGGCTGGTCCTGCTGAGCGGGGTGTTGGTCACGTTCATGCTCACGATCAACTTCGCGCTCGACCTCGCTTCGCGGCCGCTCGTGCTCTGCGGCCTCGTCGTGCTCCTGGCCGCACTGGTGGCCGGCTGGATCGCCGTCGAACGTCACGCGGCCTCGCCGCTGATCGACCTGCGCTTGCTGGCCCGGCCCGTGATGTGGAAGTCGGGTGTGCTGACGTTCATGATCTGCGTCGGCACCTCGATGGGGATGTTCCTCGTCACGCAGCTGTGGAGCGCGTCCGGTGACGGTTATGGTTTCGGGGCCAGCGCCACCGAGATCGGCTTGTTCCTGTTGCCCGGCACCGTGGTCGCGACGCTGGCCGGACCGGTGGGCGGGAACTGGGAGCGGCGTTCCGGCTCACGTTCCGTGGCCACCGCCGGGGTCGTCGTCATGACCCTGGCCCTGGTCGCCATGGCGGTCGTGCACACCGAGGCGTGGCATCTCGTCGTCGGCAAGGCACTGGTCGCACTGGCCAGCGGCCTGGTCGTCACCGCGATGACGACCGGCATCGCGACCTCCGCCGCGCCGAACGAGACCGGCGTCGCCACCAGCCTGATCCTGGTGTCCCGCGTGCTCGGGATGGCCTCGGGCGGGATGTTCGCCGGTGTGCTCCTCGCCGCCGGGACCCCGTCGGGGTCGGACGTCGCGGCCGAATCGTCGTACACCACCGGATTCGTCATCGCCGGCGTCGTCACGGCGCTGGCCCTGCTCGTCACCCGCACCACGCACAAGGGAGTCAAGGCATGACCCGCACAGCTCACCTGAAGGACGTTCGCCGCACCCCGAGGGGCAGGGTGCTGGTCTCCGGGGCCGGCATCGCCGGTCCCACGCTCGCGTACTGGCTGACCCGCCACGGATACGCGGTCACGGTGGTGGAGCGGGCGGCCTCGGTCCGCAGCGGTGGTTATCCCATCGACATCCGCGGCACCGCGCTGGAGGTCGTCCGGAGGATGGGGATCCTCCCACGACTGCGCGACACGCACATCGACCTGCGCCGGCTGACCTTCCTCGACGGGAACGGCGGTGAGGTGGCCTCGGTCCACCCGCACGCGGTCACCGGCGGTGCCGGTGGAAGGGACCTGGAGGTGCGGCGCGGGGACCTGACCGACGCGCTCTACCTGGCGGTCCGCGACGACGTGGAGTTCCTGTTCAACGACTCCGTCGACACCCTCGTCCAGTCCGGCGACGGGGTCGCCGTCACTTTCCGCGGCGGCGGCCAACGCACGTTCGACCTGGTGTTCGGTGCGGACGGTGCGCATTCCCGGACCCGGGAGCTCGTGTTCGGCCCAGAAGAGCAGTTCCACCGGTACCTCGGCTACTGCTTCGCCGTGTTCCCCCTGCGCAACACCTTCGGGCTTTCCCACGAGACCGTCATGTGGAACACCCCTGGCCGGGCCGCGGCGCTCTACGCCGTGGAGGAGGACGACGAGGTGCACGCCTTCCTGAACTTCGCCCGCCCGGAACCGCCGTCCGAGGTGTTCGCGAACCCGGAAGCACAACGGGATCTCGTCGCCGCGGCCTTCGCCGACGCGGGTTGGGAGGTCCCCGGAATGCTGGCCGCCATGCACGAGGCGGACGACGTGTTCTTCGACGGTGTCAGCCAGATCCGCATGCCCCGCTGGCACCGCGGCAGGGTCGCGCTCGCGGGCGACGCAGCGTACGCGCCTTCGTTCCTCACCGGACAGGGCTCCAGCCTCGCGCTCGTCGGCGCGTACATGCTCGCCGGTTCCGTGGCCGACCGGGACCACACCACCGGCCTCGCCGCCTATGAAGACGGCACGCGTGGGTTCGTGGACGCGAACCAGGGGCTGGTCGGCGAGAGCGGTGCCACGCTCTTCCCGACCACCGCCCAGGCCCTGGAACAGCGCAACGACAGGCTGCGCAAGCTCGGCACCACGCCCCCCGCCGAGCCGCGACCGGCCCATTCGGCCCTCGCCCTGCCCGATTTCATGCCCCTGGAGCCCGCCGGCTGATCGACGACGGCTGGTCGAGGCCGGCTCGGTACGCCGCGAGCGCAGTCGGCGGGATCACCGTTCCGGTCGCTCGGCCGGCGTCGTCCAGCAGCCGGGCCACGCGTTTCGGCGTGCGGAGGTTGATCGCGCTGTCCCGGAGCCGGAGCCGGGGCACGTACTCGCCCGGCTTCCGCTCGAACAACCGGGCCGCCTTCGAACCTCCTCCCATGGCGGGCTGGCTGGTCGATCAGCTCCGTGTGGTGGTCTCTCGTGCGAGTGCCGCCTCGCGTTCGAGCGAGATGTCCCGCAGAAGTGCGATCAGGATGCGAGTGCTGAATCCGAGGGCCTTGCTCACCGGCCCGGCCGCGTAGCGCACGCCCTCACGCCGTGGCCGTACCGCGCAGGCGCAGGTCGCCGAGGCGGGTGCCCTCACGGAAGCGGAAGCCGGGGGCCGTGCGGCTGGCCCGACTTCACGCTGACGAGCACGGCGGGGTGCGTCCGGCGACCGATGGCCTCGTGCCGCGCGATCAGACGCGGCCGAGTGACCGCTCGTCCAGCTCGTCCAGCGCGGACAGGGAGATACCCCTGGTCTCCTTGGCGGCCAGCACCGCGACCGTCGAGATCACCGCGGCACCGGCCAGGTAGACCGCGATCGGGACCGAGGAACCGTATGCCTTGAGCAGGCTGGCGGTGATGAACGGGGCGAGGGACCCGGCGAAGATCGACGTCGTCTGGTAGGCGAGGGAGACGCCGGCGTAGCGCATCCGCGTCGGGAACAGTTCGGCCATCATCGCCGGTTGGGGCGCGTACATCAGGCCGTGCACGACCACGCCGAGGACGAGCGCCAGCACGATCAGTCCCGGGTTTCCGGTGTCCATCAACGGGAATCCCACGAAGCCCCAGCCGATCATCAGGACCGAGCCGGTGAGGTAGACCGGGCGGCGGCCGAACCGGTCCGCGAGGTGACCGAACCACGGCACGATCGCCAGGTGCACGACGTGGGCGACCACCAGGAGCAGCAGGATGTCGGTGGTGCTGCTGCCCACGCGCAGCGCCAGGTAGGTGATCGAGAAGGTCACCACGACCTGGTAGAGGATGTTCTCGGCTACCCGCGCCCCCATCGAGACGAGCACGCCGCGCGGGTAGCGCTTCAGGACCTCGATGACGGACGAGCGCTCTGGCTCGCGCTCCTTCGCCCGCTTCAGCGAGTCGAGGAAGATCGGCGCTTCCTCCACCTGGGTCCGGATGTAGTAGCCGACCAGCACGACGATCGCCGATGCCCAGAACGCCGTTCGCCACCCCCATGCGGCGAACGCGCTCTCGGTGAGGAAGAACGACAGGGACAGCAGGACGATCGTGGCGAGCAGGTTGCCGAGCGGCAGGCCGGCCTGGGGCCAGCTCGACCAGTAGGCGCGCCGGGCGTCCGGGCTGTGCTCGCCGACGAGCAGGACCGCGCCGCCCCATTCGCCGCCGACCGCGAAGCCCTGCACGAAGCGCAGCAGCACCAGGATCGTCGGCGCCCAGAAGCCGATGCTGGAGTAGCCGGGCACGCAGCCGATCAGGAAGGTGGCGGCGCCGACCATCAGCAGGCTGAGCTGGAGGAGCTTCTTCCGGCCGACCCGGTCGCCGAAGTGCCCGAAGACGATCCCGCCGACCGGGCGGGCGACGAAGCCGACCGCGTAGACCAGCAGGGCGTTGATGACACCGTCGAGCGGATTCCCGTTGTCCGGGAAGAAGACGGTGCCGAAGACCAGGGCCGACGACGCGGAGTACAGCAGGAACTCGTACCACTCGGCGACGGTGCCCGCCATGGACGCGGCCACGACCTTGCGGGGCCCGGTCAACGGGGGTGTGGCCGCGGATTCGGTGCTCTGCATCGTGGACGACTCCTCTGTCGATGTCCTACCGGGACGATCCGTCGCGCACTCCGCCCGCCGGGGCACGGCGGTGAGCACTGGTGCTTCGCGGTGCCCGCCGTCGCGTCCCGCGGCTGCGGGGACGCTCGTTCGCGGAGGATCGAAGCACGCCGGAGCCGTGATGCGCAACCGATTGTTCAGCAAAGAACAATCGATTGCGCATCTTGACCGGTGAACCGCCGCGGACGTAGCGTGCCCGGAGCACCCACTCGTTCCCGAGACCAGGAACGGACCGGACCCGGCGCTCGCAGGCGCCCTCCGCCGCGGTGGATCACCGCACGTACGGACAGGGACGACACATGCTTTCCGGAACCAGAGTCGTGAGCTTCACGCACTTCCTGCAGGGCCCCTCCGCCACCCAGGTCCTCGGGGACCTGGGCGCGGACGTGATCAAGATCGAGCCGCCGCAAGGCGCCTTCGAGCGTGGCTGGTCGGGCCCCGACGCGTTCGTCGGCGGCGTCTCGGTGTTCTTCCTGCTCGCGAACCGCAACGCGCGCAGCATGGTCGTCGACCTCAAGGCCGACGAGGGCCGCCGAGTGCTGCGCCGGCTCCTGGACGGCGCCGACGTCCTGATCGAAAGCTTCCGGCCGGGCGTGATGGACCGGCTCGGGCTCGGCTACGAGGAGCTGCGGACCACCAACCCGCGGCTGGTCTACTGCTCGCTCTCCGGCTACGGGTCCGACGGCCCCTACAGGGACCGGCCGGGGCAGGACGTCCTGGTCCAATCGCTGTCCGGCCTCGCCGCGGCGACCGGGGCCGAGGGCGGACCGCCCACCCCGGTCGGCGCCTCCGTGGTCGACGCGCACGGTGCGGCGCTCGGGGCGCTCGGGATCCTGGCCGCGCTGCACGGGCGGGAGAGGACCGGCGAGGGCACCAGGGTGGAGAGCAACCTGCTGAGCGCGGCCTTGGACCTGCAGGTCGAGCCCTTTTCCTACCACCTCAACGGGTTTCGCGGCGAGCGAAGCCCCTCCGGCGTCTCGTCGCGGTTCTACAGGGCGCCGTACGGCGTCTTCGCCACTGCTGACGGGCACCTGACGATCTCCCTCACGGGCACCGACGTGCTGGCGAAGGTGCTCGACGAGCCGTGGTTCACCGGTGTCGCCCCCGCCGACGAGTACGCGCGCCGCGAGGAGGTCAACGAGCGGGTCGCCGCACTGCTCGCCGAGCGCCCGACGGCGTACTGGATCGAGCGGTTCACCGAGTTCCGGGTCTGGCACGCGCCGGTCCACGACTTCGACGACGTGGCAACCGATCCGCAGGTCCGGCACAACGAGACGATCCTGACCATCCCGCACCCGCAGGCAGGCGACGTCCGGGTGCCTGCCCACCCGATCCGCTACGGCGGGGAGCGCCCAGGGCTGCGCCGGGTGCCACCGGCACTGGGTGAGCACACCCGCGAGGTGCTCGGGGAGCTCGGCTACAGCCCGGCCGCGGTCGACGCCTTGGTCGCGGGGGGTGCGTTCGGTGCCCGGTCCTGAGAGCGGTGTCGACGGGACCGCCGTGCCGGTGCTCGTCGAGCGCCGCGGCGCCGTCGCCGTCCTCACCCTGAACCGGCAGGCGAAGTACAACGCGATCGACCACGCCACCGTCGACGCGCTGACCGGCGCGCTCGACGAGATCGAGGCCGACCGGAACGTGCGGGCGGCGGTGCTCACCGGTGCGGGCAAGGCGTTCGCCGCGGGCGCGGACATCGCCTTCTACGCGGACGCGGACCACGGGGAGTTCGCTGCCTTCACCGAGCGCTGCAACGCCCTGTGCGACCGGATCGCGCGGTGCCGCGTACCCGTGGTGGCGGCGGTGCGCGGCCTGGCCCTCGGCGGGGGGTTCGAGCTCGTGCTGGCGTGCGACGTGGTCGTCGCCGAGCGTGGCGCCGCGTTCGGCCTGCCCGAGGTCACCCTCGGGCTGCTGCCGGGCTGGGGCGGCACCCAGCGGCTGACCTGGCACGTCGGCCCCACTCGGGCCCGCTGGCTCATGATGTCCGGCGACCGCCTGAGCGCCGTGACCGCCGAGGCGGTGGGCATCGTGACCCACCTGTGCGCAGGGGACGAGCTGGTCCCGCGGGCGCTGGAGGTCGCGGAGTCACTCGCCGGGCGGGCGCCGCTGGCCGTGGCCGCGATCCGGGACGCGGTCGTCGCGGCCGTCCACGGTGGACCCGAAGGATCCGCAGGCCCTGGCTTCCGCCGCGAACGCGAGGCGCTGGGGGAGCTGTTCGCGTCCGCCGACGGCCGCGAGGGCATCACGGCCTTCGTCGAGAAGCGCACGCCGAGGTTCACCGGACGCTGATCGAGGTGCGGAAGCAGGCGGGATCGGCACGACCGATCCCGCCTGCACCACAACGAGTTCGCGGCCACGGCCGCACAAGATCACCGGCCGTTCCCGCGGGGTCAGAGCGCGCGGGTCGACTCCCGCAGCACCAGCCGCGGCGCCGGGTCGGCCACGACGAGATCGCGCAGCGGTGTGCCGCCGAGGTGCTCGATCAGCACGCCGCACGCCGCGCGACCGAGTTCCCGCAGCGGCAGCCGCACCGTGGTCAGCGCCGGGTTCCAGGCCTGCGCGACCCAGGTGTCCAGCACGGTCACGACGGACATGTCCTCGGGCACCCGGACGCCGGCCCGGCCCAGCGCGGAAACCGCGCCGACCGCCGCGTTCACACTGGACACGACGAGGGCGGTCGGCCGCCGCGGCGCCTCCAGGATCCGGTGGGCGGCCTCCGCCCCGGCGGCCGCCTCCCAGCCCGCCCGCACCACCCACTCCGGCGCGATCGTCAGCCCGGCCTCGGCCATCGTCTCGACGTAGCCCTGGTGTCGGCGGACCGCGGTGTCGTGGTGCGGTACGCCTGCGAGGTGGCCGATGCGCTCGTGGCCGAGCTCGACCAGGTGACGGGTCGCCAGCCGGGCGCCTGCGACGTCGTCGAGGACCACCGAGCCGGACCGGCCCGGCAGCCGGGAGTTGATCAGCACGACGGGGACGTCGTCGCCGAGCACCCTGGCGAGGGCGGAGTCGTCGAGGTCCTCGCGACGTTGCAGCAGCACGCCGTCGACCCGGCCCTCGGCGACCAGCTCGCGCAGGCGCCCGTGCCCGGACGGCGGCGGGTCGACCTGACCGAGCAGCACCGACATGCCGGCTTCCCCGGCCTTGTCCTGCACACCCCCGAGCATGTCCGCGAAGACGGCGTTGGTGACGTCCGGGACGATCAGGCCGACGGCACCGGAGCGCCGGAAGCGCAGGGCCCTGGCCCGGTGGCTCGGTACGTACCGCAGAGCTTCGGCGGCTTCGCGGACCCGTGTGCGTGTGGCCTCGCTGACCCTGGCCCGCGAGTCGCCGGTGAGCACCCGCGACGCCACGGAGCGGGAGACCCCGGCCGCGTCGGCGACGTCCTGGAGCGTGGGCATGTCGGTGAGTCTACCGGCGCAATCGATTGCCCTCGCGCTCGGCAACGGATTGCGCCGGACCCGTGGATCTTTCAGCCGCCCAGGGCCTCCGCCCGGGGCCGCCGCGGGTCGTACGCGGCCCAGCCGGGGTCGCCGTGGGTCGCGAAGGCGACCCAGGCGCCGTGCACGCGGGCCGCGAGCCCGGCGGGCGCCGGGTCGGGCCCGAGCAGGCCGGCGTCGCCGTGCAGCCACGGTTCATCGGCGATGTCGAACACGAAGGGCAGTTCGACCGTGTGGGTGGCGCCCAGCCGCCCGTCCAGTGCCGTCGAGCGGTAGCCGAACGAGTAGGCGTGGGTGCGGCCACCGGACAGCCGGGCGTGGGCATCGGCCAGCCGCGCGGTGCCGGCCCCGAAGAGGCCTTCGCCCAGCACCGCGGAGCGCAACTCGCCAGGGGTCGCCCCCGGCCGGGCCGCCCGATGGGCCGCGACGACGGCGGTGGGGTCCGCGCTGACCTTCGCCGCGACGGCGAGCACGTCGTCGTCCGTCGACGGTTCCAGCTTGCCCTGCGGTACCAGGTAGAGGTGGCCCTCCTCGGTGTTGGTGCCGATGAGCAGGTCGACCTCTCCCGCAGGCCCCTCCGCCAGGGCGTCGGCAGGCTGCACGGGCAGGACCAGGGAGAACGGGCTCAGCTCGACGAGTGGGTCCGTGGCCGTCTCGGTCCGCAGGTCGATCCCCGCGAGATCCGGCAGGATCTCGAGGAACCTCTCGTCCGGGATCCCGGCGAACGCCTCCGCCGTGGGCGGCACGCCCAGTGCCCGTGCAGCCGCCGCGGTGACCCGGTGCGCCTGCTCGGGGGTGAAGGCGCCGGTGCCGCTGCCGCTCTGGACGATCGCGCGCCGGAACAGCCCCTTGGCCTCCGGCGTCGCCAGCAGGGCTCCGGTGATGGTGGCACCCGCGGACTGGCCGAACAGCGTGACGTTGCCGGGATCGCCACCGAACGCGGCGATCGTGTCCCGCACCCAGCCGAGCGCGGCGAGGACGTCGAGCAGCCCGCGGTTGGCGGGGGCGCCCTCCAGGTCGAGGAAGCCGGGGACGCCGACGCGGTAGTTCACCGTCACCAGCACCACGCCGTCGCGGGCGAACGCCCGGCCGTCGTAGAGCGCGGCGCGGGTGGAGCCGGTGACGAACCCGCCGCCGTGCACGAAGACCATGACCGGCCGCTTCCCGCCGTCGGTGCCGGGCGTGCGGACGTCGACGGTCAGGTACTCCTCGCCGCGCACCCAGCCGGGGCCGAAGTAGGGGATCATGTCGAGCCGCCCGAAGTCCCGGGCCGGCTGCGGCGCGGTCGGCGACGGCGCGGTGGCGTCCCGGACACCGGACCAGCCGGGGTGGGACGCCGGTGGCGCGAACCGGCCGGCACCCGCGGGGGCCGCCGCGTACGGGACGGCGCGGTAGAGCTCGCCGAAGCGGTCACGAACACCGCGCACGGCGCCCGCCGGGGTCTCGACGATCGGATTCGCCTGCTGGGGCACGGGAAACGCTTCCTCTCTCGGGTTGCCGCGGGGCAGGGGCCTGCCCCACCGGGCTCAGGCGATGCGGGAGAAGCCCGCCCACTCCTTGATGGCGAACTTCGACCCGTGGCGCTCGACCTCGGCGCCGCCCTGGCCGGCGAGGTGAGCGGGGAAGACCAGCGCGTTGTCCTCGGCCGCGCGGCCGAGGAGCTTGTGGCGGGTCGCCCTGGCCTCGGCCGGGTCCTCGCAGAAGCAGGAGTTGGTCTCCGGCTCCACGAGTTGCAGCGGCGTGTGCACCAGATCGCCGACGAACAGCGCGCGGTCGCCGCCCGACTCCAGGGTCAGCACGGACGACCCAGGGGTGTGGCCGGGCGCGAGATCCAGCCGGAGGTTCCGGTCGATCCGGTACGAGCCGTCCCACAGGTGGGTCAGCCCGGCCTCGTGCACCGGGGCGACGCTGTCCTCGAAGACGTTCTGGTTGCCGCGACCCAGCACCGGTTCGTGGTTGTTGGCCGGGTTCCAGAAGTCGAAGTCCTGCCGCGTCATCAGGTACTCGGCGTTCGGGAAGGTCGGCACCCAGGTCCGGCCGTCGAGGTAGGTGTTCCAGCCCACGTGGTCGATGTGCAGGTGGGTGTTGATGACGACGTCGACGTCCTCGGGCCGGACTCCGGCGGCGGCGAGGTTGTCCAGGTAGTCCGTGTTCAGCCGGTTCCAGACGGGCGCGTAGGGGCGGTCCTTGTGGTTGCCGACCCCGGTGTCGACGAGGATGGTGCGGCCTTCGCTGCGCAGCAGCCAGGTCTGGATGGCCGAGCGGCATTCGCCGGTGCCGGAGTCCAGGAAGTCCGGGGCGAGCCAGTGCCGGTGCTCGTCCCAGGCGCCGTCGGGGCTGTCGGGGAAGAAGTCCGCGGGGCCCATCTCGACGGAGCCGTAGTACTCCTTGACGCGGGTGACGGTCACGTCGCCCAGCTCGATCTGATCCATGGTCACTCCCTCGTAAGTCGCGGGCGGCTGCCCTGACCAGGTCGAGCCTGATCGCGTCCGCGCGCGCCAACCAGCCCCGCCTTGTCCTACCCCTGGCGGGGTGTGGCTGGGCGGTGCCGCAGGCGTGGATAGTGGGGTGATGGACGGACCAGGCCCGCTCGGCGACTTCCTGCAGGCACGGCGGGCCAGGCTGCGCCCGGAAGACGTGGGGCTCCGCGACCTCGGGCCGCGCCGGCGGGTGGCGGGGCTGCGCCGGGAGGAGCTGGCGCAGCTGGCAGGGGTCAGCGTGTCCTACTACACCCGGCTCGAACAGGGCATGTCCCGTGGCGCGTCGGCGGAGGTGCTCGACGCGATCGCCCGCGCCCTGCTGCTCGACGACCACGAGCGGGACCACCTGGAACGCCTCGCCGGGGCCTCCCGCCGGGTACCGCAGGCGCGCAGGCCCCGCCCCGAGAAGCTCGCCGACGAGACGCGGGACCTGCTGCGCTCCTTCGACGGCGTCCCGGCGCTCGTCCTCGGCAGGCGCACGGACGTGCTGGCGTGGAACCCGCTCGGCCACGCCCTGCTCGCCGGGCACGTCGACCCGCTGAGCCCGGAGGACCCCGCGCGCCGGCCGAACATGAGCCGGATGCTGTTCCTGGACCCGCACTGCCGGGAGCTCTACGGGGACTGGCGGCGCAAGGTGCGCGCGGTCGTGGGCAATCTGAGGATCGCCGTCGGCCGTCACCCGGAGGACCGGCTGCTCGCCGAGCTGATCGGCGAGCTGACGATGAGGAGCCCGGAGTTCGTGGCGTTGTGGGGTGACCACCGGGTGACGCCGTGCGACGCCGCCACCTACGAGCTGCGGCATCCGGTCGTCGGCACGGTGACCGTCACCCAGCAGACCCTCGTCCTCGCGCGGTCGCCGGGGCAGTCCGTCGTGGTGTGCACGACGCCCGCCGGGTCACCGTCGGAGGCGGCCATGGCCCTGTTGCGGCAGGCGAGTGCGGCGGAGCGGTCCGGCCGCGGCGGTGGACCGGCCCGGCCCGACCGCTCCACCGCCGCCCGGTAACCACCTCGTGGCACGGCCGGCGATGGGCGCCGCCCGGTGCCCCGTCACGGCGGTCCGCCGCCGGCGGCCAGGATCCTCGTCGTGCCGTCCGTCATCGGGCTACCTCCGTACCGTTCGCGACCGGGCGGTCCGGCCGAGGAAGCCGACGGCGTAGGTGGCGAACGCCGCCAGGGCGAGCGACGCCTTCCGTGACTGTCCCGGCGCGGTGCCGGCGGGTGCCGTGGACACGGTGTTCTGCTCCGGTCCGGGGGAGGGCGCGTCAGCGGCCGGACGGAGGTGTGGCGGGTTTGGGACGGCGGAGGACGGCTCCCTGCTGGACCGGGCCGACGAGTGCGGCGTACTGCCCGAGCCAGCCCCGTTCTTCGGCGGGGCGGCCGGAGGTGACCGGTTCCCCGTGCCGGAGCGGGACGGTGTCGACGGTCCGGTCGTCCAGGTCGATGGTGATCGTGTCGCCGGATCGCACGCCCGCGAGCGGGCCGCCGTCGGCGGCTTCCGGCATGACCTGGCCGAGGACCAGTCCGTGGTTCAGGCCGGAGAGCTCGCCGTCGGTCACCACCGCGACCTTGCCGCCCAGGCCGGCGCCGTTGAGGGCGGCGACGAAGCTCGCCGCGAAGACCGTGCCGGGGCCGCCGCGCGGTCCCATGCCGCGCAGCGCGATCACGCTTCCCCCGGCGATGTTCCCGGTGCCCAGCGCGGCGATCGCGTCGTCCTCGCCCGCGAACACCTCGGCGGGGCCGGTGAACCGGCGCCGGGCGTTGCCGGCGCCCGCGACCTTGACCACCGACCCGTCGGGCGCCAGCGAGCCGCGCAGGATCAGCAGTCCCGGTTCCGGGCGCACCGGGTCGTCGAGCCGGCGCAGTACGGTTCCGTCCGCTTCCGGGGCGTCGCGGGACAGTTCGGCCACGGTTCGCCCGCTGACCGTCAGCGCGTCACCGTGCAGCCTGGGCAGCAGGGTCCGCAGCACCGCCTTGACCCCGCCGACGCGTTCGAGATCCCACACCTGGTGGGTTCCGTTCGGGCGGATGGCGGCCAGCTGCGCCGTGTCCTCGCCGAGCCGCTCGAACAGGGCCACGACGTCGAGGTCGAGGTCCGCTTCGCCGGCCACGGCCGCCAGGTGGCGCACGCAGTTGACCGAGCCGCCGAGCGCCATCGCCACCCGGACGCCGTTCTCGACGGCCTTTCCAGTGATGATCTTCCGCGCGGTCAGCCCCGTGGCGACCATGTCGACGATCCGGCGGCCGGCGTCGGCCGCCAGTGCGCGCATCCGGTCGGAGTCCGCGCGGATCGGCGCCGCTCCGGGCAGGGTCATGCCCATCGCCTCGGCCAGGACGTGCATGGTGTTGGCGGTCGCGAGCCCGGCGCAGACACCGGGGCCCTGGATCGCCGAGTCGGCCAGCTCGCCGAGTTCGTCGACCGTCATGGTGCCGGCTTGCACGGCGCCGACCGATTCGTAGACGGTGTCGATGTCGACCGAGCAGCCACCGTAGCGGCCACCCCCCTGGAAGCCGCCGGGCACGATGATCGAGGGCAGGTCCAGCCGGGCCGAGGCCATCAGGTGCGCGGGCGTGGTCTTGTCGCACGACGAGAGGCACACCATGCCGTCCAGGACGGCACCCTCCACCGCGGCCTCGACGTCGTTGACGATGAGGTCGCGGGTGGGCATCAGGTAGCGGGCCTTCCGGCCGGCACTGGTCACGAAGTCCAGTGGCGCGGTGGTGCGGATCTCGAACGGCAGCCCGCCCGCTTCCCACACCGCTTCGGCGACGATTTCGGCGATCCCATCGAGGTGGGAGAAGCAGATGCCGAGTTTCGAGGAGGTGTTGACGATCGCGATCTTGGGTCGTCCCTGGTCTTCCGGGGCGAGGCCCAGCGCCGTCCACTGGGCGCGGCGGACGGCCCAGCGGGTGCTGCCGGGGGTGAACTCGCTGCGCAGTGCGCCCGGACGCACGGGGTCGTAGTCGGGCAAGTCGGTCACGGAGGTGGTCCCTTCGCGGAGATCGGGTCAGAGACCGCTGCCGGCGGCGCGCATCGCCGCGCGGACGTCGGCGCCGGCCACCGACCGGTACGGCAGGTCGTCGCGCAGCGACAGCACGGTCGCCGTGGCGGCGGCGTGGCCGTACTCGAAGCACTGGGCGGTGACCCTGGCCGACGCGAGGGCCTCGTGCTCCGCCCCGAGGCAGCGCCCGGCCACGATGATGTTCTCCCCGGTCCGCGGCACCAGGGAGAGGTAGGGGACCTCGTAGAAGTCGTCGATCAGCCAGCGCAGCTCCGGCCGATCGCCGGAGTGCAGTTCGATGGGCCACGGTGACCGGACGACCCCGTCGGCCCTCTTGCGGCAGGCGAGGACGTCGGCGTTGGTGAGCTCCTCGACCGCTTCGATGCTGCGGGTCTGGCGAACGCCCGCTTCGACACCGGTGTCGACGACGAAGGAGCCGGCGCAGCCCGGCACCCGCTGCCGCAGGAAACGGGCGTAGTCCCGGACCTGGCGGCGGCCGTCGATCTCGGCCTCGGTGAAGTCCTCGGGGTCGATCACGTTCAGCACCCGCCCGTCGCGCCCGACCAGCCGGGTCGCGTTCACGAGCAGCTCACCGGGCCGGGTCGTCCGGAACAGCCACACGTGGGACCGGGGGAGGTCGAGCCCGTCCGCACGGGCGGTCTCGATGGCGGAGCTGACCCACGGCGGGCAGATCGTGTCCTCCCCGTACGCCTCTCGGAACGCCGGCAGGTCGACGTTGCCGAGCCGGAAGAACATGGTCGGGTTCTGGACGCGGCCACCGTCCCCGAACCGCGTCGCGTGCCCGGCACGCGCGACGACCGCGGCGTCCCCCGACGCGTCGATGGTGCGCGCGGCGCGGATCACCGATCGGCCGGCGTTCGACTCGACCACGACGCCCGCGTGCCGCCCGTGCTCGACGAGGACCCCGGTGACCGCGGTGTGAAGGAGGATCCGGACCCCCGCGCGTTCGAGGAAGTCGTCGGCGACCTCCCGCCAGACCAGCGGATCGTGCGCGACCGTCCAGGTCTTCCCGTACCGCTGGGGGCCGGTGACGCCGCCGCGCGCGGCGAGCGCTTCGCGGAAGCGCTCGGTGAACCCGTGCACCACCTGCCGCGGCCCGCCCGATTCCGTGGCCAGGTAGAGACCGCAGATCGTGCCCGACATCCCGGCCACCGCGGCGCCGCCGAAGAAGCCGTAGCGCTCGACGATCACCACGGACAGCCCGCCTTCGGCGCACACGGTCGCGGCGGCGACTCCCGCGGCCCCACCACCCACGACCACCACGTCGACCTCGGCGAGCACAGGGAGGTCGGCCGCTCCCGATGCCGCGGCGTCCAGCCGCCAGTGCGGGAACTCGCCTGACATATCGCTCATATATTGGTTGTACATGGGCACGGAGGGCGTTGTCCAGCCCCGCTGCCGGATGAGCGATGATGGGGGAGTGGCAGAACAGGTCAACAAGGCCGAGCAGGCCTACACCCTGCTGGAGGACATGATCACCTTCCAGGAACTCGCACCGGGTGAAGCCGTCTCCGAGGCCGGGTTGATGGCGCGCACCGGCTTCGGCCGCACTCCCGTGCGAGAAGCGCTGCAACGGCTCGCACGGGAGCGCATGGTCGAGATCCACCCGCATCGCGGGGTGTTCGTCGCGGCGGTCTCCGTCGAAGCGCACTTCCGGCTCCTCGAACTGCGCCGCGGCCTGGAAGAGATGGCGGCGCGGTTCGCGACCTACCGCGCGCACACCCGGCAGAAGGAGCGGATGCTCGCGCTCGTCGCCGAACTGGACGCGTTCGAAGGCAGCGACGTCAGGCGGTTCGCCACGTTGCTCAAACGCTCGCACTCCTTGATCGTCGAAGCCACGCAGAACGAGTACCTGGAGTTGGCGATGGCGCCCCTGCAGTCGCTGTCACGACGCTTCTGGTTCGCTCACCTGCCCGACGTCGCCGAGGATCTGCGAACCGCGGCCCGGCTGCACGGCGATCTGCTGCGAGCGATCAGCCACGGCGACGAACCGGCCGCGGTCGCCGCGGCGCTCGCCCTGAACGACTACCTGACCGACCTCACCTACGCCGCGCTCGGCCGGCCGGAGTCGCGCACCTGAGGCACGACGAAGCCGTCAGAGACGATCGAGGGCGGTGGAGTGCACCGCCACGACGGTCGGGATGTCGCTGCGGGTCCCGCGACCACGTGCGGTTCCTCGTGCTCGACACCCACGCGGTCGAGAGTGGACACGGGACCTGTTCGACTCCTGTCGTCAGCGTCCACGACAGGTCGGAACCGTGCTCCCCGCTCCAGAGGTATGGTCGAAAAACAGTCGCAATTCCGAACGTCGATCGGGTCGACCGGCGGCTGGTGCGCGCCCTGCGGCAGACCGCGGGCCGGTCGGTGCGGGCACTGGTCTGCGCCCGGATCCTCCCGTGCGTCGTGGTCTCCCACTCACCGGCTCGTGCCCGACCTGTGATCGGTCCACTCCAGGAGAGGCGAAGCCGTGGCATCGCCTCTCCTGGAGTGCTCGACGCGGACATCGTCCTCACCGCGACGTGCCGGACAGCACCTGGGCTTGCTGACCGCCCGCCTCCGTCGCCTGCCGACGGCCGCGGACCCTGCGGGCCAGCCCGAGGAGGGCCGACCGCAGCGCCTCGGCCCGACGGCTGGACGGGACGAACATCTGCTGCTTGAGCCGCGCGGTGCGCTGGTTCTTGGTGATGAACGGACGCAGCCCGGCCTCCCAGGCGTCCAGAGCGGCGGCCAGGTCGCCGGGGTGCTCCAGCAGGGCCGCGCTCAGCGCGGCGCCGCCGCGAAGCGACGACGTGGCACCCATGCCCGAGTAGAGGTTCATGCACCACGCGGCATCCCCCACCAGCACGACCCGCCCCTTGCCCCACCGCGGCATCCGCACCTGGTGCACCGAGTCGAACAGGTGGTCAGGGGCCTCTTCCAGGGAGTCCAGGACGTGCCGCACCACGGGATCGTCCATTCCGGAGAAGACCGACCGCAGCCGCTGGACCCGCGACCCGCTGAACTGCTCCTGGATGTCTGCCGTCCGGTACGTCAGCAGCGCGGTGGGCGCGTGGTCGGCGAGCCCGAACACCCACACCGCCCGCTTCGCGCGCGCGATGATGATGCTGTCGCTCGCCTCGTAGGAGGGCACCTGCTCCTTCAGTTGGAAGGCGCAGATCATCGCGTTCCACCTGGTCAGGTAGTCCTCGTCCGGACCGAACACCATCCGGCGCACGCTCGACCGCATCCCGTCCGCGCCGACCACGAGGTCGAAGCTCTCGCGGTACTGCGCACCGGTGCCGGCCTCCTCGAGCAGGACCTGCACGTCGGCACGACCTTCGGTGATCCCGACCGGAGTGGTCCCGAACCGCACCTCGACGCCGGTGATGCTCTGCCACAGCGCGGCCTCGATGTCGCCGCGCAGCACCGCTGCCGGCTCCCCCGGCTGATCCAGGAATCCCAGGGCCGGCCTGCGCCTGCCCCGGCGATTCACCGACCACGAATTCGGGTCGGCCGTCCGTTCCGGGTTGCGGGTGTGCAGGTGGCCTGCGATGCCCAGGTCGACCGCGGCCCGCCTGCCCTCCGGGAACAGTCCGACGAAGTAGCCCCCGGTACGCCGCTCGGGCGCCCGTTCGACGATCACCGGCGTCCAACCGGCCCGGCGCAGCCCGATCGCCGCGGACATCCCCGCGATCCCGAGCCCGACCACCAACGCCCTCTTCCGCATGGCCGTCACCGCGCCGCCTCGGACGGGGCAGCGGTCTTCGCCGCGGTGTGCTCCGCTGCCAGGCGGCGGTGGACGACCCTGCGGATCAGATCGAGAACGCTCGAAACCAGCACCTCGGCCGGGCGGCTGGACGGGACGAACCGCTGTTGCTTGACCCGTGCGGAGCGCCGCTGGCGGGTGATGTAGGGACGCAGGCCGGTCTCCCAGGCGTCCAGGGCGGCGGCGAGGTCGCCGGGGTGCTCCCGCAGGGCCGCGCCCAGTGCGGCGCCGCCGCGCAGCGAGGACGAGGAGCCCATGGCCGAGTAGGTGTTCATGCACCAGGCCGCGTCCCCCACCAGCACGACCCGGCCCTTGCTCCACCGGGGCATCCTCACCTGGTGGATCGAGTCGAACACGTGCTCAGGAGCCTGCTCCAGGGAGTCCAGGACGTGGCGCACCACGGGGTCGTCCTCCATCCCGGAGAAGGCCGCGCGCACCTGTTCGATCGACGGCCCGGCGAACCGGTCCGGGATGTCCTTGGTGCGGTAGGTCAGCCATGCGCAGGGCGCGTGGTCGGCCAGTCCGAACACCCACATCGCACGCTTCGGGCGCGAGACGATGATGCTGTCGCTCGCCTCGTAGGTGGGCACCTGCTCCTTCATCTGGAACGCGCAGATCATCGCCTTCCAGTTCGCCAGGTAGTCCTCGTCCGGACCGAACACCATCCGGCGCACGCTCGACCGCATCCCGTCCGCGCCGACCACGAGGTCGAAGTCCTCGCGGTACTGCTTCCCGGTGCCGGCGTCCTCGAGCAGGACCCGCACCCCGCCGGCGCCTTCGGTGATCTCGACCGGAGTGGTCGCGAACCGCACCTCGACCGCGTCCTCGGACCCGTCGCCGATGATGCCCTGCCACAACGCGGCCTCGATGTCGCCGCGCAGCACCGCGGCCAGCCCGCTGGGCGCGTCCAGCAAGCCCAGAACCGGCTTCCGCTTGCCCTGGCGATCCACCGACCACGAGTTCCCGCCCGGTCGCCAGTCCGGGTTGCGGGTGTGCAGGTGGTCGGCGATCCCCAGGTCGGCCACGGCCTGCACACCCTCCGGGAACATGAAGATGAAATAGCCTCCGGTACGCCGCTCGGGCGCCCGTTCGACGATCACCGGTGTCCAACCGGCTCGGCGCAGCCCGATGGCCGCGGACATCCCCGCGATCCCGAGCCCTACCACCAGTGCCCTCTTCTGCACGGCTCCTCCTCTCTGCGACAACGATCGGGTGGTGGACAACTCAGTCCGGCACGACGACGGCCCGGCCGCGCCCGGTGTGCGCCCACGCCTCACCGACCCGGCTCAGCGGGAACGCGGTGTAGGGCACCCGCAGCGACCCGTCGGCGAAGCGGGCCATGACCTCGGGCGCCTCGGCGAGCATCTCCTCCGGGGACACCGATCCGATGCCGCTCCCGGTGATCCGGATCCGCCGACTGCGCAGCAAGTCCGCGGGCAGCGACGCCTCCAGACCCGCGAGCGAACCGATCTGCGCGTAGGCCGTGTCCGCTTCGCTGTCCTCGCCGCTCCGCCCCAGCACGGCGAATGCGGCCTCGGCGACAGGCCCCCAGAGGTAGTCCAGCACGAGACCGGGCTGCGCCTCGGCAACAGCACCGGCCAGAGCCTCCTCCAGGCCGTCGGGCCCGTCCTGGGCCAGCGACACCGTCGTCGCCCCGGCACCACGCAGCCGCTCCAGCGCCTCCGGATCACGCCCGGCGGCGATGACCCGCTCCGCTCCGAGGGCCAGCGCGCCCTGCACCGCCAGGCTGCCCGACATCCCGGTCGCGCCCAGCACCAGCACGGTGCCCAAGGTCCCCATCTCCTTGCGCCGCGCGGCGAGCACCATCCAGCCCGACAGGCCGGGGTTCATGCCCGCGGCGATCGCGAGCGGATCCGCCCCCGCCGGAACCTCCGCCTGGAACGGAGCGACCAGCCGCTCGGCCATCGTCCCGAAGGGCGGACGCGCGTATCCGGTGTAGACCAGGCGCCCGTCACCGGTGCGTGCGACCGCGTCGATGCCCGGCACCAGCGGATACGTCATCCGGCCGCGGCCGTAGTGCTGGCCGGAGGCCAGTCCGCGGACGATGTTGTGCAGGCCGGCTCCGACGAGGTGCAGTGGCTCGTGACCGGGCGGGACCGACGGCTCGGGGAAGTCGGAGCAGGCGGGTGACACATCGGGGGCGGTGATGACCGCAGCGCGCATCAGGTTCTCCTTAACTAAGTTCAACGATATGGTCAGTGTTCCTGAACACCGTTAAGGTGTCAACCATGGCCAAGGGCATCACCAGGGAGCGGATCGTCACGGCGGCGCTCGAACTCCTCGACGACAAGGGCATGGACGGCCTCACCGTCCGCGCGCTCGCCTCCCGGCTGGACGTCCGCGCCCCCGCCCTCTACTGGCACGTGCGCAACAAGCAGGAGCTGCTCGACGAGATGGCCACCGAGGTCATGCGCCGCGTGACCGGAGCCTTCGCCGCGGTCCCGTCCGGCGCCGGCTGGCGCGACGACCTCACCGCCTACGCCCGCGGCCTGCGCTCGGAGTACCTGCTCCACCGCGACGGGGCCCGCATCTTCAGCGGCACCCGGATCACCGACCCGGACGTGGTCCGCATGAAAGAACCTTTGTTCGAGCGCTGGACCGCGGCCGGCTGGAAGCCCGACGACGCCGACGACGCCGTCGACCTGGTCACCGCCTTCGTCGTCGGCTTCGTCATCGAGGAACAGGAACGACGCCAATCCGCCGAGACCGATCCGACGCGCTACTCCACCACGCGGCGCGACGCCTGGCTGGGCGGAGGCGCGTCACTGGTCAAGGAGGCCGGGCACCTCCACGACGACGGCGACCAGCGGTTCGAACGGCACCTCGGCATGGTCCTCGACGGGATCGCCGCCCGACCGGACGCGTGACTCACCCGCGCCTGCGCACCAGCACCGTCGCGAGCACCGCGGCCGCGACGAGCGCCGCGCCACCCATCAGGATGTACAGCCGCACCCCGGCCAGGGAGTTCGCGGCGACCTCCGCGACGAGCGTGTCGGTGGCCGTCGCGTTGAGCACCATCACGCCGACGAAGTTGAGCACGACCGACCCGACGCAGAGCACGACCGCCACCAGGCTGCCGATCGCACCGTGGTGCTCGGGCGGTGTCATGACGGTCGCGAGGTTGAAACTGGAGGCGATTCCCGCGCCGGCGGCCACGCCGAGCAGGGTGGCGCAGACGAGCCCGACCGGGAGCGCCGAGATGCCCGCGAGCATCCCGAACGTGGCCAGCGTGCCCACCGCGATCCCGGCGAGCAGCGTGCGCGCCGGACCGATCCGGGACGCGAGGACACCGGACACCGGACCACCGATCATGATCCCGACCGCGGACAGCACGAACAACGCGAGCACCACGTCGCCACCGCCGAGGCCGTAGCCAAGGCCGAGCTCGGGCGACACTTCCGCGACGAGGCTCATCAGCTGCAACATGCTCTGCACCGAGCCCGCCGTGAGCGCCACCGCTCCCAGCGTCGACACCAGCGACCCGCTGTGCCCACGCAGGTCGACGATCGGTTCGGGAACCCTCAGCACGTGCCGCACCCCGGCGGCCAGCGCGATGACGCCGCAGGCCAGCGCGGCCAGCAGACCCGGGTTCGCCCAGCCCAGGCCAGGGGCCATGCTGACGCTACCGAGCACCGCGACCAGACCGGAACCGAGCAGCAGCGCCCCGGCGACGTCGACCGACCCGCCGGAGCGGATCGGCGGTTCCGGGATGAACAGCCGCACGGCGACCGCGCAGACCACCGCGAGAGCGATGGCGGCGACGAAGACGCTCCGGTAGCCGAACGCGTCGATCGCCGGGTTCAGCAGGAGCATCGAGGGAATCCCCAGTATCGACGCGCCCGTGGTCACGACCCCGACGGCGGTCATCCCGACCCGTGGGTCGCAGAGCTGGCGGGTGATCGCCACCGTGAGCAGCACCGTCCCCATGACCGCGCCCTGAAGGAACCGGCCGAGCACGAAGACGACGACGTTCGGCGCGATCAGGCAGACCAGCGATCCCGCAAGCGTGACGAGCATGGTGACGATGAGGATCCGGCGCTTGCCGTGGATGTCGGCGGTGCGCCCGAGCAACGGCGCCCACATCGCGCCCGCCAGCATCGCGCTCGAGTTGAGCCACGCGGCCTGGTCGGTCTGGAAGTGCCGCATCATGTCCGACAACGCCAGCAGCGGGGCGACGATGACCACGTCGGACAACAGGTTCGCCCCGACGAGGATCATCAACCAGCCGACCAGCCGACCGCTCCACCTGTCTTCCGCGACACCCGACGGGCGCGCTACCGACATGCCTTGCACCATGAGTTCTCTCCAGGTAGCGGCAGCCGGGAACACCCGACCACCTCGAGGGTTTCCTTCTCCGGTTCCGGGGGGCGCTCGGTCTGCGGCGCCACCACCCCCACGCCCGCGACGGGGAGGCGGACGCGCGCGCGGGCGACGCCCCGTCACGGGCGTGGGGGTGCACGACCGCACGTGCACGACGTCCGGGCGCGGCATCCGCTGTGCCCCGGCGACGCCCGCGGCCGGTCGTGCGGTGAACCGGGCGGTGCCGTTGATGCCGGGTGGGTAGGTGTCGGCGCCGATCAGGACGCGCAGCGGACGGGTCACGGTCGTTCCCGCGAGCACGGACACTCCTGGATGGTGGGAGAGGCACCCCACCACGACCTCGATCCTGGGTGAATCGCGATCACGATGCGGTTCGGAATCCGGTCAGTGGCGCTGCGGTCAGTGCGCCGTGGGTGTTCCGCCGGACGCCGGGACCCGGATCAGGAACGCCCCGACGATCGTGAACGACGACAGCGTGGCCGCTACCAGGAACGCCGCGTGCACGCCGCCCGCCGTCTGCTCCACGAGCGGCACGCCTTCGGCGGTGAGCGCCGCCGAGCGGACCGACAGCACGTTGACCAGCAGCGCCACCCCGGCAGCCCCGGCCAGCTGCTGGGCGGTGCTGAAGATCGCGCTGCCGTAGGAGTACAACTTCGGCGGCACCGCCCCCAGGCCCGCGGCGAACAGCGGCGTGAACACGAACGCCAGTCCGGCCGACAGCAGCAGGTGGAACCCGGTCACCTGCGGCAGCGAGGTGCCGGCGGTGAAGAGGGTGGTGGACCACAGCGCCGCGCTGGTGGCGACCGTGCCGGGCACGAGCAGCGCCCGCGCGCCGAACCGGTCGTGCAGCCGCCCGGCCACCGGCCCCAGCGCACCCATGAGCAGACCCCCCGGCAGGAGCAGCAGGCCCGTGGTGAGCGGCTCCAGCACCAGCACGCTCTGCAGGTAGATCGGCAGCAGGACGGACGTGCCCAGCAGCGTGGCCATCGTCAGCATCATCATCACGCTCGCGACCGTGAACGTCCGCGACCGGAACGCGCGCAGATCCAGCAGGGCGCGGTCGGTCCGCTGCAGCACCAGTTGCCGGGCGACGAACGCGACCACGCTCCCGACACCGACGGCGAACGCGGCCCACGCCACGACCTGCGACGTGCCACCGGAGTGGCCCAGGCTGCTCAACCCGTAGACGAGGCCACCGAAGCCGAGCGCGGAGAGCGCCACGGACACCACGTCGATCGGCGCCGCGGTGGTCTCCCCGACGTTCGTGATCCGCCGCAGCCCCACCACCAGCACGGCGAGCGCGATCGGCAGCACCAGCCAGAACATCTGGCGCCAGCCGAACAGGTCCAGCACGACGCCCGCCACCGTCGGCCCGATCGCGGGTGCGACGGAGATGACGATCGCGATGTTGCCCATCAGGGCACCCCGGCGAGCCGCCGGCACGAGCGTCAACACCGTGGTCGTCAGCAGCGGCATCATGATCGCGGTGCCACCGGCCTGCACGACGCGGCCGGCGAGCAGCACGCCGAAGCCCGGTGCGACCGCCGCGACCAGCGTGCCCGCGCTGAACAACACCATGGCCGTGGCGAACAGGGAGCGCGTGGGCACCCTCCGGATCAGGAACCCGGTGACCGGGATGACCACGGACATCGTGAGCAGGAAGCCCGCGGTGAGCCACTGCCCCGCGCTCGCCTCGATCCGCAGGTCGGTCATGAGCACCGGCAGCGCCACGCCCATGATCGTCTCGTTGAGGAAGACGACGAACGTGGAGACCAGCAGTACCGCGATCACGACGAGGTTGCGGGAATCGAGCTCCCCCGAGGTCCGGGGTCCGCCTTCGACGTCAGCCGTCAACCGATGCGTGCCTTGCACGATGCTGCCCTCCGCACTCGTCGATCCGGTCCCGGTCAGTCCGGGACGACGGCGCGGGTCCGCCCCTGCTGCGCCCGTGCCTCGCCGACGCGACTGAGCGGATGACGGCGTGCGGCGCGTCGAAGGTCCCGTCGCCGAACCGGGCGATGACCTCGGGAACCCCGGCGCTCAGTGCCCGCCGGTGACCAGCGCGGACGACGTGGCGCAGACCCGCGCCCACCAGCCGCGGCTGTTCGTTCCCCGGCTGCTGCTGTGGATCGGGGAAGTCCGCGCAGACGGGTGTGGCGTCCGGGTGGCTGACTGCTGCTGCGCGCACCAGAGACTCCTTAACTATGTTCAACTCGTCTGGCACAACCGTGCCTGAACTTTGTTAAGGTGTCAAGCGTGGTGAAGGACGCTCGGGGCGAGGACGCCGAACACCCGAGCGACGCCGGGCCGGCATGGAGAGAGAGGAGCGGGTTCGGTGACCTGCACGTGCTCGTCGCGGACGCCGACCGCGCGGTCCGCGAATCGCCGGGTCGTGCGCTGGAGCTCGTGGAATACCGCGTCGTGGGGTCGACGGCGGCGTGCGGGAGCCGACCTGCGCCCGTCGGAATCCCCTGAAACCTCGCCGTCGACGTCCGCTAGCGTCCTGCGCCGCGCGGAGGGTGAACGACCTGCGCCGGTACGCGGCGGCCGTCCGCCCTGGGGGCCCGGAGAACCCGGGCCCCGTCCAGGTTCGGCGTCATCACGTCGATGACGGGGGCGTCGAACGTCTCGCCCCGGACGTGGGTCAGCGCTGCTGCCGGGCCGCGAGCCCGTCGAGGACGACATCGAGGTGCCGCGTGAACCGCGTGTGGTGATCATCGCGCAGGCGACCCGCGGCCTTGACCAGATCGGCCCCCTCGCCCAGCCAGGCATCGCGTTCGGCCAGCGAGTAACGACCCGGGGTGGTCTCCTCCGACCGCACCCGCTCCTGTTCCTCGATGACGAAGCCGACGACGAACGCGGTGACCACGTCCAGGGCGTCGTCGGCGTCGGCAAGGGTGAAGCCGGCCTCGACGAACCGCGCGAGCCAGGTCTCCTTGGCTTTCACCACGTCCGGATCGGAGAGGCGCGTGCCGCTGAAGATGCGGGCTCCGTCCCGGTAGCCCAGGTATTCCGTGCGCAGGACCTGGCCGTAGTCGGCGAGGTTGGCCCGCCAGCCGGCGTCTGGTGAGACGGCCGACAGCGCATCCGTGACGCGGCGCATGACGAACGTGCTCATCTCGTCGAGCAGTTCCTGTTTGTTGCGGACGTGCCAGTACAGCGCCGGCGCCTGCACGTCCAGCCTCGCGGCGAGCGCACGGACGGTCAGTGCGTCCATGCCCTTGTCGTTGAGCAGGTCGAGCGCTGCCGCGACGATCCGGTCCTTGTTTATGCCCTTTCCCACGGTTGACACCTTAACGAAGTTCAGGCATCCCTGCGGCAGGCCTTGACCCGTGCACGGCATCCACTGGCGGAGCCAGCGCTATCGGCGATGAGCGATGACGATGGTCACCCGTTGCAGGTGCCAGGGGGCGCCGCTGGGACGTCCTGCTTGGCGCGCATAGTCAGTCTCTGGTTCGTCACGCCGCCGCTCGGAACCGCCGAACGCCTCGGTGATGACCACTCGCGAGCTTCCGCGGTGGACCGGCGGGGTGAGGACGGTTCACGGCCGAGGTCACGGATCGGCTTCGAACGGTAACGAGCCCTCTGAGCACCCGATTAGCCTACTGGTAGCCCTGCACGTTGAGGCGGGTGGACGTATGACTGATCGGCCGAACAGGGTAGTTCACGAGCTGCGCGTCCACGGCGTCTCCGGCACACCACCGGAATCGATGCTCGGCGAGCCCTTTCCCCGGCAGGTCGCGGGCGACGACACCGCCCGCTTCTTCCGGGCCGCCGAGCCGGTGACCACGCTGCCCGGCGGGACGCAGCCGCCGCGGTCCCGGATCGTCGAGGCGTTCCACTGGGGACGGTTCACCTCCGGCGGCGCGAGCCGGGCGCTCTGGCTCCTCCTGGCGCCGTTCGCCCTGCTGAACCTGTCCCGCTACATGCTGCTGGGCAGGGGAAAGTTCGCCGACGGCGTGCTCCGGCTGCTCGGCGTCGTGCTGACCTCCGTGCTCGTGGCGAACACCGTCCACCTCTGCCTGGAACTCGTCGTCCGGCAGTGCTCCAGCAGTGCGGTGTGCTTGCAGGACAACGGGTGGCTGGACTTCACCGCGACCTGGCCGTTCGGTGCGCGCCTGCTGCTGGGCGTCGTCCCCACGGCGGCCGTGATCGGCCTGCTGTGGTGGTTCGGCAGGCAAACGTTCCTGTACGAGCCCAAGGGCGAGCGGCACGAGTGGGTCCCCGAGGACGGGTCACTGCGCGACCACGCCTTCTGGCACACGTCACCCAGGGCCCCGGCGCTGCGGGCGGCGCACGTCGCGGTCGCCTGCGCCGTGACGGGCATCCTGTACAGCGGCGCACTGAACACCGACGTCCTGACGGCCACCGCGCCGACCTGGCTGTGGGCGATCGCGGTCGGGGTCGGTGTCCTCCTGGTCCTCCTCGCCGCGCTCGGGGTCGCGAAGGTCCCGGCCACCGAGTCGCGTCCCGACCCGCGGTTCAACGACTCCTGCCGCGTCCCCCTCCGGTTCACCCTGCTCAAGTGGGGCTCGCTGGTGTACCTCGCGGGGTCGGTGGTGCTGGCCGCCGTGGTCCTGTGGGACGTCGGCGACGCCGACGCGCTGGCCCGGCCGCTGGCGGGCTTCGAGGTCGTGACCATGGTCCAGAGCGGTCTGGCCGCGGTCCTCCTGCTGGTCCTCCTGGGCGTGTGCCGCAAGCAGCGAGGCGCCCTCGACCCCATCCCGGAGCACGCCCGCACGGCGTTCGGGCCGATGTGGGGCGGTTTCGCGGCGTGGATCACCGCGGCGTTCGCGACGACGCTCGCGGCCGGGTTCAGCAGCGGATTCGCCTACCGCGTAGCGGATCTGCTGGGCGAACCGGTCGGCGATCACGTCACGCGGGCGGACGTCGCCGAGACCGCGGGCGACGTGGTCCAGTGGCGGATCGAACTGAGCGAGGCCTACTGGACGGGGGTCGTGCTGTGGGGAGTGCTCGCCGTCGTGTTCCTGGTGCTGCTGCTGCCTTTGCTGGCCGTGATGGCGCAACAACCGGTGGCCGCGGCGGTCCTGCTGGCGGCGACGATCAGCGGCCCGTCGGCCTTCGTCGGGCGGGACCGGCCGCTCTGGTGGCTGCTGGGAGTCTCGGTGGTCCTGCTGGCCGTCGGACTGTGGCTGGGGTTCGGCCGGTGGCGGTCGGACGGGCTCGACGACCGCGCCGCGGGGGACTACGAGGGCGAACACGACGACGGCGTGGAAGTCACCAGGAGGGTCGCGGACGAGCCTCAACCGCGGGGCATCGGCAAGGTCGCCACGGCGTGGCGGCTGGCGCGGGCGAAGTACCGCTACCACTGGGCGCTCGGCACGATCAGCGTGCTGGGTGGTGCGCTGGTGGTGGCAGCGGGCGTGGTCGGGACCGTCCGCTTGGTCGTCGACCGGGAGGCCACCGACCCACCCGCGTGGCTGCTCGACGGTCCGCTCCCCAGCGTCGGCGGCTGGGTGTTGTCGGGCCTGGCCGCGGGCCTGGTCCTGCTCGGCATCCGCTCGTGGCAGGGGCAGAAGATGCGGACCGTGGTCGGTGTCCTGTGGGACCTGATCGCGTTCTGGCCGCGCTACGCCCATCCGATCTGCCCTCCGCCCTACGGCGGTCGGGCCACGCTCGAGCTGGCCAGTCGCGCGAACCACCTGGCGAACCAGCCAGGGGAGCACAAGGTCGTCCTGTCCGGGCACAGCCAGGGCAGCGTGGTGTGCGTCGCCGCCGTGCTCGTGCTGGCGAAGGAACGCGAGACGGACGACTCCGGCCACTGCTACATCAAGCGGGCCGAGGCCGAGAACACCGTTCGGCGGCTGGGCCTGGTCACCTACGGGTCGCAGTTGCGGTGGGCGTTCGCCAGGCTCTTCCCGCGCTACCTCGGCTACGCCGAGCTGGCGAGCGTCCACGAGGTCCTGGGCGGGCGGTGGAGGAACGTGCACCGGTGGACCGATCCGCTCGGCGGCCCCGTGCTCACCTGGCAGGACGGATCCACGCAGACCTCCGAGACCTCCCCGCCGACGTGGCACGCAATGGGCTCGGAGAACCCGCCTGGGCTCGGAGAAGTGCGCGCGGGCGGCGAAGGCAGCTTCCTGCGGGGCCGGGAGTTGGGCCACGACATCAGGTTGCGGGACCCCGAGTTCATCGAGTCGCTCGCGGACCGGCCGCGGTCCCGACTGCGCGGGCACAGCGGCTACTACGACGACCCGGTGTTCGACGAGGTGGTCGCCGACGTGGCCGACGAGGAGCCCGCTCGGGACGACCAGCCCCGAGGTCCCACACCCCTCCTGCCACCGACCTACGCGGACGAGGGCTCGTCATGAGGTGGCGGGGACTGACACCGGTCGAACGACGGCTGGTCGCCTGCGCGAAGGCGGGGAGGGAACTCGACTGCGCTGCGCTT
Organism: Umezawaea sp.; assembly: GCF_057122925.1. Classification (NCBI taxonomy): domain Bacteria; kingdom Bacillati; phylum Actinomycetota; class Actinomycetes; order Pseudonocardiales; family Pseudonocardiaceae; genus Umezawaea; species Umezawaea sp. The sequence continues at coordinate 61,167 of NZ_DBNGPQ010000065.1, forward strand.
CGCCGTCCGGGAACCTCCGACAACTGGTACCACGTGCGGGCACGGGTGATCAGCGGCCTGCTGGAGGGCAGGTGCGGAAACCACCTCCACCCGCGGGGGGTGACGCTCGCGAACGCGTGGATCGATGGCCCGGAGCTCCGACTCGACTCGGTGAGGACCCAGGTCGGGCTGCACCTGAACCGGTGCGTGCTCCAGGGGCCGATCTTCGCCCACAACGCGTGGGTGCCGTGGCTCGAGTTGTTCGACTGCCGGATTCCGTTCTTCCACGCCGACCGGATCAGGGTGGACGGCACCCTCTACCTCCGAGGCCTGGGCACGACGAGCAACACCGCCGACAGCGCCGTGCGGCTGGTCGGTGCCCGCATCGGCCGCAACCTCGAACTGGACGGGGCGTGTCTGGACAACCCGGAGGGACCGGCCCTGCACGCGGAGGGCATCCACGTGGGCCGCGCGCTCAGGTTCCGTCACGCTCGCGCGACCGTCTCCTGCGACACGGGAGCGGTCCAGCTCGTCAACGCACGGGTGCGCGGAGACCTGTGGCTCGACGGCACGACGCTGACCAACGGACACGGTCCGGTGCTCAACGCCGAAGGGCTGCACGTGGGAGGCTCACTCCTGCTGTGCTCGGGGTTCGAGGCGGTGGCGAAGTCGAAGGAACTCGCGACGATCCACCTCATGTCCGCGCGTGTCGGCTCCCGTCTCGACCTGGGCGTCGGGAGGCGCTTCACCGGCAAGTCCTTCGGCTCGGAACCCGAGGATCCCGAAGATCCCGAGAAGCGCGCCCGACGGCCCGCGAAGATCGTGAACACCGACCCGAGCGCGGTGACGCTCGACCTCCGGTGCGCGACGGTCAACGAGCTCCGCATCCCCCCGGAGACCGTGTGCCGTCCGGTGAACGGGCGGTGCACCTCGACGAGCACGGTGGTGCTCGCCGAGCTGGAGTACGGCAGGCTGTCGCGCGAATCGGCGCACCCGTACTGGCCCCACTGGTTCAGCGTGCACGCTCGTCCGTTCGAGGCCCAGCCCTACCAGCACCTCGCGGCCGTTCTGCGGAACACCGGACGGGCGACCGAGGCCAGGGAGGTCCTGATCGCGCTGGAGGACGAACGACATCAGACGAACGAGTCCGCGACGCGCGGCTCGCGGATATGGCACTGGGTCAAGAAGCGGTTCATCGGGCACGGCTACCGGCCAGGCCGGGCGCTGGTCGGCCTGGCCGGTGTCTTCGTGGTCGCGCTCGCCCTCACGTGGGCCGCGTCGAGCGCCGACGTGGTCCACCGGTCTGTGCCGCGCGTGCAGAACGTCAGCTCGGCCGTCGTGGTGGAGGACCTGCCCGACACGGACTTCCCGTGCCGCTTCGCCGACACGATCCGCCTGGCAGCGGACCTCTCGGTGCCACTGATCAGCACCGGCGGCAGGTCGCGCTGCGACTTCAAAGCCGACGGTGGATGGGCGATGGCGGCGACGATCGCCGGGCTCCTCCTGCAAATCCTGGGTTGGGCGTTCGCGACGTTGTTCGTGGTGGGGTTCACGGGCGTGGTTCGAAGGTTCTAATGCCTGGGGTGACGTTGGCTGGGATGGCGTCGATCCGAGTTGGCGCTGTTCGGCGTGCTGGTGCTCAACGATGAGCGAGGTCTCCGGTGAACGGTTCGTCGACACAGAAGAACCTTCGCCGTTGCTTGACATCGTCTTCTACCCCGCCCTGCCCAGGGATACCGTGGAGGTCACGTCGCCGACCACGAGCCGCACCGCGCGGCCCGCCAGAGGCGGGACGGAGGTTCCGCTGATGAGCGATTCCCGCACGGGGGCCTCCCCGCCCGCGCAGCCGGTCGCCGACCCGTTCCCGCGAGGCGGACGGTGCGGGCGGCAGGCTCCCGGTGCACCACGTCACCCACTGCGACGTGGACGACCGTTGTCCAGGACCGAGGAAACGTCAGAGGCGGAGTTGACGCATGGTGGAACGACGCATGTCGGTTGCGACGCACTGGGGCAGTTTCGACGCGGTGGTCGATTCCGGTCGACTGGTGCGCATCGAGCCGAGGCACGACGACCCCGCCCCGTCGCCCATCGGCCCCGGAATGGTGACGGCCGCCGACGACCAAGCTCGCGTCCTGCGGCCCGCGGTGCGCAAGGGCTGGCTGAACGGCGAGCCGCGCGCCCACGGCACGGCCAGGGGCACCGATGCCTTCGTGGAGGTGAGCTGGGACCACGCGATCACGCTCGTGAGCGATGAACTCCGTCGAGTCCGCTCACAGCACGGCGACAGCGCGGTGTTCGGCGGGTCCTACGGTTGGGCGAGCGCGGGCAGGTTCCACCACGCGCAGGGACAACTCCACCGGTTCCTGGCGCTGGGCGGGGGCTACACCGACTCCCGCAACACCTACAGCACCGCGGCGTTGGAGGTCATCCTCCCCCACGTGATCGGCGGTCATCCGTGGAGCTACCAGAGCCGGATGCCGATGTGGGACGAGATAGCCGACAACTGCGAACTCGTGGTCGCGTTCGGAGGGCTGGCCCTGAAGAACAGCCAGATCAACCCCGGCGGACTGGCCAGGCACCGGACGCGGGACCTGCAACGGCGGTGCCGCGAGGCCGGGGTGCGGTTCGTGAACATCAGCCCCATCCGCAGCGACACCGCCGACTTCCTCGACGCCGAGTGGCTGCCCGTCGTCCCCAACACCGACACCGCCGCGATGCTGGGCATCGCCCACACGATGCTGGTCAACGGGTGGCACGACGAGGACTTCCTCCGCCGGTGCTGCGTCGGGTTCGACCGCTTCGCCGCCTACCTGCTCGGCGAGGTCGACGGCGTCCGGAAGGACGCCGAGTGGGCGGCGAGGATCACGGGCATCAGCCGTGACTCGATCACCGACCTCGCCCGCCGCCTCACCAGCCGGCGTTCCGTCATCATGGTCAACTACGCGGTGCAGCGCGCGGACCACGGCGAACAACCGATCTGGATGTCCGTCGTGCTGGCCGCCATGGCGGGTTCGATGGGTCGGCCGGGGTGCGGCTGGGGCGCGGGTTACGCGACGATGGACGCGACGGGCGTCGCACAGGACCGCGCTTTCGTGGCGACGATCCCGGAGGTTCCCAACCCGGTTCCCGATTTCATCCCCGTCGCACGGATCGCCGACACCCTCCTGCGTCCGGGCGAGGTCATCGACTACGACGGCCAACGCCTCACCCTGCCCGAGCTGCGCTTGATCTACTGGTGCGGGGGGAACCCGTTCCACCACCACCAGGACCTCCACCGGTTGACCAGCGCCTGGCAGGTCCCGGACACGGTGGTGGTCCACGAAGCCTGGTGGAACACGACGGCGAAGTTCGCGGACATCGTCCTGCCCGTCGCCACCAGCCTGGAGCGCGACGACTTCGCCGCCGGGTTCTCCGACCCCCACATCGCCGCGATGCCGAAAGTCCGCGAACCGGAGGGCGAATCGCGCACCGATCACCACATCTTCGCCGCCTTGGCCGCACGGCTCGGGTTCGAGCACGAGTTCACGGAGTCGCGCTCGGAGAGCGAATGGGTCCGGCACCTCTACGAACAGACCAGGGCCACACTCGGCGATGCCGCCGCCCTGCCGGACTTCGACGACTTCTGGCGAAGCTCCACCGCTGGGCTGCCGGCGTCGACCGGGCCCTATCCCGGCAGTTTCGAGGACCTCCGCTCGGATCCGCGGCTCTTCCCCCTGGCGACGCCCTCGGGCCGGATCGAGATCTTCTCGGAGAAGATCGACTCGTTCGGCTACGACGACTGCGCCGGGCATCCGAAGTGGTACGAACCGACCGAGTGGCTTCGCGCCGATCTGGCGAACCGCTTCCCGCTGCACCTGATCTCGAACCAGCCCGCCTCACGCCTGCACAGCCAGTACGACAACGGTGGCCACAGCCTCGGCTCGAAGATCCGCGGCCGTGAACCCGTGACGATCAACTCGTCGGACGCCGCGGCGCGCGGCATCGAGAGCGGCATGGTCGTGCGCGTCCACAACGACCGGGGCGCTTGCCTCGCGGGCGCGGTCCTGTCGGACGACCTCATGCCGGGCGTCCTGCAACTGTCCACGGGAGCGTGGTGGGATCCGGTGCGGCCGGGCCTGAACGGCACCCTGGACCGCCACGGCAACCCGAACGTCCTCACGGCGGATCGACCGTGCTCGCGCCTCTCCCAAGGACCGAGTGCTCTCAGCGCGCTGGTCGACGTCGAGCCCTACGACGGCCCTCTCCCCGATGTGCTCGCCTTCGCGCCACCGAACCTCGTGCCGCCCGGCTGACGCGCACCCGGCTGACGGGCCCGGTCCGGGTCGGCGAGGTCTCGCATCGGGTGAAGCCGGCCGCCGTCATCCACGTGGGTGACGGCGGCACCACTCGAACGAATGATTTGATTTCCACCGTGGTGGTGCGGCTTGAAAGCACGGTGATCGCCTCACTACGTTGCGCGGTCATGACTGGAGTTTGCGATCTCAAGTACCGCCAGTGGTTCAAGGGTGCGGACGTGGACGGCGACGGGGTGATCACCCGTCAGGACGTCCGGCTCATGGGCGAGCGCTACATCGCGGCCCGTGGTGTCATGCCGGAGTCCGCGACCGCCCGGCAGCTCACCGAGGGGTTGGACGCGTTCTGGGCCAACGTGATCGCGCCGATGGACCAGGACGGTGACGGAAAGGTCGACCTGCGGGAGATGACCGCGGGGTTCCGGCGAGCGCTGGCCGATCCCGCCCTCTACCCGCAGCAGGTCGGGCCGGTGGCCGACTGCTACTTCGACCTGGTCGACCTCGACGGCGACAACAGGGTCGACCGGGCGGAGTTCGGGGAGATCTTCCGCCACGCGGGCAACGTGTCCTCACAGGACTGCGCCGCGGTCTTCGACGCGTTGGACCTGGACGGATCGGGCGGCTTGGACCGCGCCGAGTTCCACCGGGCGCTCGTGGAGTTCTTCTACGGCGACGACCCGCACGCCCCTGCCTCGCACCTGTTCGGCAGGATCGCCGTCTGACGGGCGGTGTTGTTCCTGCGGATCTCGTTGACCGACAACGGGATCCGCAAGTGGTCGGCGTCCGCTCGGCCCCCCGCCGACGATCGCGACATCGGTCGTGGACATGTCCTCCCCGTGGGCGCCGGCACCAGAGGGCCGGCGGAGAAGTGCGGATGTGACGGGCGCCCGCTCAGATGTCGCGGGCGCGGAACGCGATGTGGCCCGCGACGGTGACGGCCGCCGTGGCCACCGCCAGGACGAAGAGTCCGAGCGCGGGCGACACCACGCCGTCGACGGGGACCACGACGTACGAGGCCTGCCCCGCGGTGATCGGCCAGAACCGCGCGAAGGCGTCGCCGAGGCCGCCGGGCAGTCCCGGTCCGAGGGCGGGCACGAGCAGCAGTGCGCCGACGAGCACCGCGAGGCTGCTCGTGCTCGATCGGGTGAGCACGCCGACGGCGACCCCGATGAGGGCGACGAGCGTCAGGTACAGCGTGGCTCCGACGAGGGCGCCGAGGACTCCCCGGTCACCCAGCCCGGCCGCGGGGAGCCCCGCACCGTGCAGCACCAGTTGCACCACCGTGAAGCTGATCAGGGTCGTGAGCAGGCCGGTGACGAGGGCGATCGCCGCGACGACAGCGGTTTTGGCCGCGAGCAGGCGAGACCGTGCCGGGACGACCGCGACGCTGCCGCCGATCGTCCCGCTGCCGTACTCGGGGGTGATGGCGAACGCGCCGAGCATGCCGATGACGAGCTGGGCGAAGAGGAACCCCTTCAGGCTGCCCGCGGTCGGGTCCCAGTCCGGCGGGACCGACGACGACGCCGCGCCCAGCAGGTCCGAGATGCCGAGCACGCTGAGCGCGACACCGGAGGCGACGGTGCTCGCCGCGGCGGTCCAGGTCGAGCGCACGCTGCGCAGCTTCGTCCACTCCGAACGCAGCAGGCTCATGACGCACGGCTCTCGTACTCGGTGGCGTCGTGCGTGAGCCGGAGGAAGACGTCCTCCAGGGAGTCGCGCACCCCGGTGAGCTCGTCGAGGGCGATGCCCTCGGCGGCGGCGATCTTGCCGACCATCGCCGGGTCGACCCCGGTGACGAGCAGGGTCCGGCCCGCCGTCACCTCGAACGCGACGCCCGCGCCGTCCAGTGCGCGGGCGAGGTCGTCGATGGCGGCCGAACCGACCACGACGGCCAGGGTGGTGTTCGCCCGGACGAACTCGGCCAACGTCGAGTCGGCGATGAGCCGCCCTCGTCCGATGACGACCAGGTGGTCCGCCGTCAGTTCCATCTCGGACATCAGGTGGCTGGAGAACAGCACTGTCCGGCCGTCGGCCGCCAGGTCGCGCATCAGGGTTCGCGCCCAGCGGATGCCTTCCGGGTCCAGGCCGTTGAGCGGCTCGTCGAACACCAGTACCCGTGGATCGCCGAGCAGCGCCATCGCGATGCCGAGGCGCTGGTTCATCCCCAGCGAGAACTCTCCCGCCCGACGGCCCGCCGCGTCGGTCAGCCCGACGACGTCCAGCACCTGCGCGACCCGCTCGGAGCCGAGCCCGGCGGCTTGCGCCACGGCGAGGAGGTGGTCGAACGCGGTTCGGCGGGGATGCACCGCACGGGCGTCGAGCAGAGCGCCCACCGTCCGCGCCGGTTCGTCGAGGTCGACGATGGAACGCCCGTCGATCGAAATGCTGCCGTTCGTCGGCCTGACCAGGCCGAGCAGCATGCGCAGCGTCGTGCTCTTCCCTGCCCCGTTCGGTCCGAGGAAGCCGGTGACGGCACCGGGCAGGGCGGTGAAGGACAGGTCGTCCACCGCCGCCTTGCCGTTGTAGCGCTTGGTCAGGTTCCGCACCTGGATACCGGCGGCGCCCGCCGGTGCGGCCGTGGATCTCGTGGACATGATGATCACCCCTTCGGAAACCACACTACACGGTGCAGTGTGGTTTTCCGGAGAATAGGATGAGGACGTGGCGACGATCAAAGCGGCTGAGCAGACACCGGGGCGACGCCAGCGGTCCGAGGGCAAGAGGTCTGCGATCCTCGACGCGGCCGAGGCGCTGTTCATCGCGGACGGCTACGAGCGCACCAGCGTCGACGCCGTCGCCGCACGGGCGGGCGTGTCCAAGCGCACCGTCTACGACCACTTCGGCGACAAGCAAACCGTGTTCCGCGGCGTCCTGGAACGGGTCAGCGAGGCCGTGACCGCGACCGTGCGGACAGCGGTCGACGAGGAGCTCGTCGAAGGACGCGAACTGTCCGAGGGCCTGACCGCCTTCGCGCTGCGAGTGGCGACCGAGGCGTTCCCGTCGTCGAGCTACGCCACCTACCGCCGGCTGAGCTCCCAGGAGCCGTCCGCGCCACGGCTGGAGGAGCCGGCACGCGAACACCCCGAGCGCTTGGTGGAAGAGCGCTTCACGGCGCTCATGGCAACCGGCGAACTCCGAACGGCTCCTCCGCGCCGCGCCGTGAAGCACTTCACCGCCCTGACGTTCCTCCTCGCACTGGAACCGCTGCGAGAAGGATCGCCGAACGCGGAGGCGGAGTTCCGCGAGATCATCACCGAAGGCGTCGACGTCTTCCTCCGCGCGTACCGCCGCTGAGGAACAGTTCACCCTCGGGCAGGCGGGCGAACCGCCTGCACGCAGAGGCGCGCCCACCGCCCGGAGCGCTCCACGAGTTCGGACTGAGCGACAACACCGTCAGCACGACGAGCGGGCGGGACGGGCCCGGACGCCCGAGAGGAGGAATGACGGCGAGAGGAGCACGAGCGGCTCGCCACCGGGTAGATCATGAAAATCTTCGGAGTACGGCCTGGGGTCAACCGGCCGTCGTGGAGTTCGGGCCCGACCGCGAAAACCACCGTCCGGCTGGAGGTGATCTCCAAGCTGGGGCCCCAGCTTGGAGATCACGGTGCGCGCGGCTATCGCAGCTTCAGCTCCAGGGTGTCCGCACTCGAACCGCCGCCGCAGGTCGGTGCTCCGGCGACGAAGTACGCTCGGCCGTCAACCTGCCCCGCGCCGATCCCGTGGCGGCCGCCGAGCGGCATCGACGCGACCGTCGACCAGCGGTTGGTCCGCGGGTTGTAGATGGTCACGTCGTCGAAGGTCTCGGTCTCGCTGCCGGGCCTGCATTCACCGCCCGCGTAGACGATGCGGCCGTCGAGCACGACCGCGGCTCCAGCCGACCGCGGTGCAGGCAGGGGTGCGGCTTCGGTCCAGCGACGGGTGCGGGCGTCGTAGACGTCGTGGCGGGCGAGGTTCTGGTCGACGTCCTCCACACGGCCGCCGATGACGTGGATGCGATCGCCGAGCACGGCGACGCCCGCGTGGTCGCGCGCCTCAGCGGGCAGTTGCGGTGCGGTCGACCACGTGCGGCGCGCAGGGTCGTAGACGAAGTGCGTTCGGACGGTGCCGAAACCCAGCTCGAACGGCACACCAGGGATGGTCTCGACGCGGCGGGAGTCGCGGCCGCCGATCAGGTGCAGCTTGCCGTCGACCGCCGCGACGCCGACGGAGCCGAGCCGGGCAGGCATGTCGGGCAGGCGGGTCCACCGATCACGTCGTGCGTCGTACTCGAAGGAAACGGACTGGGGATCGATGTGCACGACGTTGGTGAACCCGCCGAAGGCGTACAGCTTGCCGTTCAGGCCTGCGACACCGACGTGCGAGAGTTCGCGCGGCAGCGGCGCGTGGCTCGCCCACTGCCGGGTGCGGGGGTCGTAGCTGTTCACGAGGTTGGACGCGTACTTCGGCTCGGTGTTTGCGCTCTCCACACTGCCGCCGACGACGTAGACCCGGCCGTTGAGAGCGGCGACTCCGACCTCGGACCGCGACTGCGGCAGCGACGGCTGGGCGCTCCAGGTGACCCGCTCCTGTGTCGGGCCGGGTGTCGACGACGGGGGAGTCGCCGCGGCGGGCACGCCGCCGACGACAGCGACACCTCCCGCGATCACCATCGCCGCCCACGCAGCGCCAATCGTTGTCAGAGTTCGCATGAGCTTCCTATCGGAGATCGAGTGGACAAGAGACGTGCGGGCCTACGCCTGGTGATGGACCGTTTCGTCGCTGGCCGCGTGGCGGATCGCTTCCATCGCCAGCGAGGTGCACGGCTGTCCGAGGTAGGCGGTGAGCAGAACCATCAGCTCGGTGAGCGCCTCCTCGTCCAGGCCGGTGCGGCGGGCCAGTGAGAGGTAGGTGGACAGGCGCCCGTCGGTGACGTTCTGCGCGACGAGTGCGGTGATGACGGCGATGCCGCGGTCGCGGTCGGTCAGCTTGTGTCCTTGCCAGCCGGGGCCTCCGGCGGCTTCGAACGCTTCCCTGGCGTACACAGCGCCTGCGCGCTCGTTCATGATGCGTTCTGCTTCGGCGGGGGCCACTCCGAAATTGCGGGCGTAGACCTCACGCCCGGAGGCCGCGCGGGCGCTCATCCGGCACACGGGAACGGTGGTGTCATGTCCTCTTCCTCCTGTGGAGGTGATGGGTGAAATCCGGCCCCGGTTGTCGAGGTGGGGCGAGGAAGGGGTCGGCGGCCGGATCCCCCCCGGCGCGATCTGGTTCAGCCGGGCCGTCCGGCTGCTTGTGCTGACAGCAGAGGGATCCCCTGGTAGGAGCCGAGGTCGTGGGCGGGGACGATCTGCATCAACTCGTCGAGGGAAACCATGCGCAGCAGGCCTTGCCGAAGCAGTTCGGGATCGCTGTCGGCGAGTTTGCTCAGGACCCACGGTCGTTCGACGCGACGGCGGATGCCGTCGATCTGCCAGGTGAGATCGCCGATGAAGGCGTACCGCTTCCCGGTCGGCAGGGTGACGAAGACGATGACCGAGCCGGTGGTGTGGCCACCGGCGAGGGCCACGACCACCGAGCCGTCGCCGTGCACGTCGTAGCTCGATGCGAAGCCCAGGTACGGCCGGTCGTCGAAGCGGTACTCGTGGATCTCGTGACCCTTCGAGACGCTGCGGTAGACCTTGCCGTCCGCGTCCCGGGCCGCGTAGTCACGTTCGCGGGCGTTCATCCAGAGGGGAGTGCCGCGCAGTCCGTCGAGACCGCTGACGTGGTCCCAGTGCGAATGGGTCGGCAGCACGCCGAGCAACCGGCGGCGGTCGTAGCCGATGGCGTCGAGCTGGCTGCTGACCGTCGGACCCGCTCGATGAGGAGCGCGCACGAACCGGGGCAGCATCGCGATGTGCGTGGCGACGTCGGCGCCGAAGCCCGCGTCGATCAGCAGATCGCCCTTCGGGTGCTGCACCAACACCGCCGATGAGGCGAACTCCCGTTTGTCGCCGAACGACCCTCCCTTGAAGGCGAAGGCCGCGCGTGTCGTGTACGTGCCGGTCGGCAGGTGGTAGAGGGCGAACTCTGCCGGCGGAGACGCCTCGGGCAGTGGCTGCGACCACGGGAGGGGAGCGACGAGAGGTGGCATGGAATGATCGTACGAGGCAAGAATGTCTCAGTCAAGATGTTCTTAACTGAGAAGACTTGCCGTGCGGGGCTCAGGTGTCCGCTCCCGCGTCAGCGACACGTGGCGGCCAGCGGTGGTGGGTTCGGGGAAGATCGGGTCGTCCGTGCGACGTCAACGCCAGTCGAAGTACTCCCGGTGGATGTGTCGGGAGGCGACGCCCGCCCGCCGCAACCGCGTCTCGAAGGCGGACAGCATCGCGGCGGGACCGCACATGAACACGGACAGCCCTTCCGGGTGTCCGCCGACGTCGACGAGCACCCGTTCCGCCGTCAAGCGCCCTTCGAGGCTCGAATCGATGATGTGAGCGTGCAGGTCGTCGTGCCTGTCGGCGATCGTCCGGATCTCATCGGCGAATGCCGGTGCGCCGACGGCGGAGTAGAAGAAGTCCACCCGGTACGGCAGGGGGCCGTCGAGTGAGCGCAGCCAGCTGAGGAAGGGTGCGACCCCGACGCCACCGGCGATCCAGACCTGCCGGTCGGTGCCACGCCGATGGTCGAAACGTCCGTGCGGGCCGCCGATGACCGCGGGCATGCCCGGCTCGACGAGTTCGTGAAGGCGCGACGTGTAATCGCCCAGAGCCTTGATCGTGAAGCGCAGGTCCCTGTCGTGCGGGGCGCTGGCGATCGTGAACGGATGCCGGTGCCAACCGTCCTTGGCCTCGAGGTAAACCATGGCGAACTGCCCCGGCATGAAATCGACCCCGCGCCCGATCGGTTGCAGGGCGATCTCCACCAGGCCCGGCTCGATCTCCTCGACCGTGGCGACCTGGTAGTCGTGCAACGACTGGAAGAGCCGGGCCGGCAGTTCGCGATAGACGTAGAAACCGAGGCCGACGGCGCCGATCGCCAGGTAGCTCCAGTACCGGATTGGTGAGGTGTCGAACGCCGTTCCGTCGAGGACGCCGTGAACGAACCCGGCCGCGACGAACAAGCCGGTCGTCCGGTGTAGTGCGCGCCAGCGATCGTAACCGCCGAAAATTCGACGGAAAGCCGCGAGGCCGCGCGCGTCACGAGCCGCTATCACCGCAGGGCGCAAGGGTCGGGGAACCACGGATTGCCACCTCGGCAGGATGGCCCACAAGGCGAGCCCCACCAAGCCGGCGATGCCGATCACGGCGAGGGCGCCACCGAGTTCACTGACGTCCGGATTCGACGACAGCATGATGTGCGGCGCCAGCAGGACCAGTCCGGTGATCGCCAGCCTGCGGTGCCAGATCGCGGCCCGGTCGATGCCGTCGAACCACGCCTCCACCCACGGCAACGTGCTGATCAGCACGAGCGCCACCGACAGCAGCAGTACGGCTTCGGCTCCGAAGAACTGCCCGAGGTAACTCCCGAAATTCTCGTCGGGCGGACGCCGGATGAGCCAGATCGAGCCCTGTGCGACAACGAGGCCCATGATTGTCGCCGGCCCGATGTGGCGGGTTGGCACGCGTGGTGCGAACGATCGCATGTGATGAACTTCTTCCATCTTCGTGGCAGTTGAATGGAGTGGAGGAATGTGAGCCTGGCATGTCCGGAAATCGGATCCGGCCGATCGACGATATCGACGAGCGCTGCCTTGTCCTGGACATGAGGGCCTTCGCCACCGACATCGGCGAGGCGTCGCTGTGCGGATTCGAATCCTCGGTGTTCCGCGGCGCGCGCCGATATCGAGCGAGGTTCCTGAGAAATCGACCCGTGCCGATCGGGGTGCTCGGTCCGGATCGCCCTCGTGCGCGAAGGTGGGGTGATGAGACCCGGGCAGGAGCTTTCCGGGCTGCGGGGCGTGGCGGTTCCCGAGTCGTCCGATCGCGTGAGCGACCGGCGGTCCTGGGGGCAGGGCGTCGGCGACGAAGCTCAGGGGCAGGTCGCGGAACGCCCGCGTCGGATCCCGCCGGGGCCGGAACATCGCCGCGCTGCTACGACGATGTCGATGAGGGCGCGGAGGGCGCAGGCCGGATCGGCGCGGGGTCCAGGTGTCACACCGACGTGGCGGGGCCGGGTGCGGTGGTCATGGTCGCGGCGGGGGCTTTCGATCGTGGATCCGCGGGGCGACGTGCCGCGACGCACGACTTCCGGGGGCCGTCACAGGCAGGAACCAGGGTCTTCGCTGTCACCGATGATGGCGAACAGCATCTGGCGGAAGTGCGCGATGTGTTCCTGCTCGTAACCATCGAGCGCCGAGGCCTCGACGGCGGCGCTGGCCTCGGCCACCGTGGCGCGCAGGGCTTCACCGCTGTCGGTGATCACCGGGATGCGCAGGCGGCGGTCGTGCGGCGAGCTGTGACGCACCACCAGGCCTCTGCGTTCGAGCCGGTCGAGTTGGCTCATCAGGGTGGTCTTGTCCAGGCTCAGGGTTCTGCCGAGTTCTCCCTGGGTGAGGCCGGGGGTCTTGTGGAGGGCGCTCAGGACGATGTACTCGCGCAGGGCGAGTCCGTGTTTCTCGGCCTGGTCGCCGGTGGCGTTGTGCATGTGCTGTGCTGCTCGGTGCAGCAGCCAGGTGAGCTCGGAATCCGGTGAAGGGCGAGGACCCGGCACATCCGCGTCACGTGCCGTCATGGCGATCTCCTAATCTGCTCGAACCGCTGTCGGCCTCGGAACCCGCGGTGGTGGCGGCTCGCCAAGGGTGCCCCTGCCGAGGCGGCATCGCGATGCGCCGCGACGACGCGCTGCACCGAACGCCGCTGGTGGATCGACGCGCCGGTGGAGCGACCGCCGAAAACTATCATCTAAGAAATTCCCAGGCAAGAAGTTCTTGGTTCAGACTTTCTCCGGGTTCGGCCTGCCCCCCGGCGCCCGCGCACGCCGCGTCACGCGTCGTGTGAGGCTCATGGGCGAGAAGCGTCCCGCGAACTCCGCCCTGATCGGGACAGCCAGATCGGCACCCCGTCCGAGACGCTCGCGGTCGCGAGGGGTGCACGGCCGTGGCGTCTCACAGGTCCGGTGAAACCGAGGACACGAGCACCGCCGACCTGGCGGCGGTCGCGCCACCAGCGCCCGCGGGATCGGCCGCCACCGTGAACACGCGACCGCGGTCCTCCCGCTCACCGCTGACGCGCAGGGCCCGAAGAACGCCGGTGCAGCTGGTGCTGGTCTCGCTGTGCCACTGGATCGGCACGTTCTCCCGGTCGACGGTCGACCGCCGTTCCACGGTCTCGTCGCGATCACCGCGGGGATCGCAAGATGATCGCAAGGTTCACGGGGCGCGATGTGGGCGACAGTAGGGCGGGCCACCACGACAATCCCCGGTGCGAGACCAGGGGTCTGCCGCACGGGGCGCGGCAGACCCCCGTCCGGAGCACGTTCCCTGCGTGAAAGAGATGAAAACCGCACTGTGACCGCGATTCCCGGCGACCACGACGAATCCACCCTGATCCTGATCTGCGATCACTGCGGTCGCACCTGCGACAGCGGAGACCCACCCCCGTCGGTGTGGGAGGATCTGTGGGAGCGTGCGAGCGGGGCGGGCTGGGGTGGTCGCGATCGGGCTGTCGGACCGCACCACTGCTTCCGCTGCGGGGTGTAGAGCCGCGCGGCGGCCTCTTGTCGTCCCGTCGTCGTCAGGTGGCGCAGCGTCGAGGTGGTGTCGTGGGTCTGGTCGATCGCAGGCCGTCCGGTCTGGTCAAGCACCTGTTCCGCGCGCCGGTCCTGCTCTACCGGCTGGGGCTGGGGCGTGTGCTCGGACACCGCTTCGCCTACCTGGCGCACACGGGCAGGCGGTCCGGCCTGCGGCGCGACGTCGTGGTCGAGGTCGCGCGCTACTCGCCCGACGTGCCGGAGGTGGTGGTCGTGGCAGGCTGGGGTGACCGTTCGGACTGGTACCGCAACCTCCGCGCGGCTCCGGCGCTGGAACTCCGGGTGGGCGAGCGGACGTGGATCGGACCGGACCACCGCTACCTGCCGGTCGAGGAGGTCGCGGAGGTGCTGCGGAGCTACCGGCGTGACCACCCGCGCGCGTGGCGTCGCCTGGCGCGGGTGCTGGGCGTTCCCGCCGACGGCGGCGGGGACGACGCGGCGAGGTCGTTGCCCGCCATCGCGTTCACACCTCGCTGACCTGCCAGGGCGTCGGTGCTCACCCGTCCGCCGCTGGTGACGTCGTTCGGGGCGACGAGCCGGTGGACACCGGTGACGACGGTGAGGTCGGTGGTCGATCAGGCTGCTGCGTCAGGGTGGGCATGGGTTCGGGGAACACCGACGACGTTTCGAGCGGTTCCGGTTCGTCCTGGGCGCTCACCCCGCACCCGGCCGCCAGCACGCCCGTCACGATCAGCGCCGCTACTGCGGAGCGTGTCATCGTTCTGCCTCCGGGATCTCGACGACGAAGCGAGCGCCGCCACCCGGTCGGTCCTCGACCCAGGTCGCGCCGCCGTGGCGCTGCACGTGCTGGGCGACCAGGGCGAGGCCGAGACCGCTGCCGGAGTCGGTGCCGCGGCTGCCGGAGCGCGTGCCGCGGGCGAAGCGGTCGAAGATCCGGTCGCGGAGGTCGTGGGGGACGCCGGGGCCGGCGTCGTCGACTTCCAGCCGCACCACGGAGTCGTGGTGCGTCACGGCGACGCGGATGGCTCCTCCCGCGTGCCGTTCGGCGTTGTCCAGGAGGTTGGCGACGACGCGGTCCAGCCGTCGGCGGTCGACGAGGACCAGGGGAGCGTCCTGGTCGACGGTGACGTCGATCGCGGGTTCGGAGCGGGTCGCGATGATGTTGCGCACGAGGTCGCCGACGTCGACGGGTTCCAGTGCCCGGTCGTCGGTGACCTGGTCGGCGCGGGAGATCTCCAGCAGGTCCACCACCATCCGCGCGAACCTGTCCACTTCGGACGACAGCAGGTCCAGCGCCTTCGCCGGTGGGCCTCGCAGCTCTGCCCGACGCCGCAGCACTTCAGCGGCGTTCACCATCGTCGTCAGCGGCGACCTCAGCTCGTGGCTCACGTCGCTGGCGAACCGCGCGTCGCGCAGCACCCGCTGTTCCAGGGCGTCCGCGGTCGCGTTGAACGTCGTGGCCAGTGGTGCGAGGTCCGGCTCCGCTCGTTCCGGCAGCCGGGCCCGCAGGTCGCCGCCCGCGATCCGCGACGCGGCTTTCGTCAACTCCGTCAGGGGGCGCAGCGCTCTGCGGCTCGCCCACGACCCGAGCAGGAAACCCAGCAGGGCGCTGAGCAGGGTGCCCGCCACGAGCAGGCTGCTCAGGTAGCGGAAGGTGCGGTCCAGCTGGAGGGTCGGGAAGAGTTCGAGGTACACGGCTTCACCGGATGCCACCGGCAGGGTGACGGCGATGGCGGGGATCCCGTCGATCACGAGCCGTTGCCGGGCCGGTGTGCCCTCGCGAGCCAGTTCGACGAGCCTGGCGGGCAGTGCCGTCGGGTCGACCGGCCGTCCGCTGCTGAGGATCTGGCCGTCGCGGAACAGCAGGATCGTGGAGTCGGGACCGGTGGTGAGGCCGGTCAGCAGGTCGTCCAGGCCGTCGGACCCGCGTCGCAGGGAGTCGTCGACCAGAAGCACGTTGACCTCGGCCTGCCGCACGGCGCTCTGCTCGCGCTGGCGCAACATGTACCCGGAGGCGAGGTTCCAGGTCGCGGTCGCGAGCACGCTGGTCACCAGCAGGGAGCCGAGTCCGAGCACGGTCGCGACCCGCCACCGCAACGACACGCGCACGGCTCACCCCACCCGCTCGGTCGTCATCGGGCCGGATCGACCTTGTAGCCGGAGCCGCGCACGGTCAGCAGCAGCCTGGGTTCGTCGGGATCCTTCTCGATCTTGCGGCGCAGCCTGCGGATGTGCACGTCGAGCAACCGGGTGTCGCCGAAGTAGTCGTAGCCCCAGACCCGCTCCAGCAGCTGCTCTCGCGTGACGATCCGGCCCGCCGCCGACACCAGTTCGACCAGCACCTGGAACTCGGTCCTGGTCAGGTGCACCGGCACCCCGTCCCGGTGCACCACTCCCTCGTCCACGCGGATCTCCAGATCGCCCACGCGGAGCAGGTTGTCCACCCTGCCTCCGCCTCGGCGGCGCAGCAGGGCGCGGATGCGGGCCGCGAGCTCACTGGCCACGAGCGGTTTGGTCACGTAGTCGTCGGCGCCCGCTTCGAGTCCGGCGATGACGTCGGTGGTGTCGGTGCGAGCGGTGACGATGATGATCGGCAGGTCGCCGCGGGAGCGCAGCGTGCGGCAGACGTCCAGCCCGTCCACGCCGGGCAGCATCAGGTCGAGCAGCACGACGTCGAACGACGAGGACTCCAGCTCGCGCAGCGCGTCCTCACCGGACACGACGTCGGTGATGTCGAAGCCCTCGTCGCCCAGCGCCAGCACGAGGACCTGCCGGATCCGTTCGTCGTCCTCGACGAGCAGCACGCGGTGGTTCATGGCCCTCCTGTCCCGGATCGTCTGCTTCGACAGCTTGCCCGACCGAGGAGGTGTCGACCGGTCGAGCGGGGCCGAGTGCTGGATCGCAAGACGATCGCAAGGTTCGGGGCGTCGAGGGTGACGCACAATGCGGCGGTCACCACCACGTCGCGGACGTAACGGGAGCGTAACGTTCGCCTAGGTCACTGATCTGGGTTCCCGGTGAAACCGTGGTCCGGTACGTCGGAGTCAGGGTCTTCCGCCGGATGGAGGTGAGGGTGCGATGACCGCGCGTCTCGTGCGAGCGATCACGGCGGTGTCGACGTCCTGACGGGCGTCGAGGACCTGCTCTCTCCACGGGTCGCCGTCAGCACGGGATCGTTCCTGTGGAACCGAAGCACCGGACCCGAGGTGTGAACGCCGAACCGCGTGGTCACCGGTTCGAGTCGCACAGGGCGCTCAACCTGTGGTGGGCGAGCCGGTGCAGCATCTCCTGCAGAGCCTCGGGAACGATCTGCCCCTCCAGGTCGTGACGAGCGACGGCCACGACCTCGGCGATCGTCGAGGTCGTGAGCACACCTCGGAACTCGGTGAGCAGTTCTCCCGAGACGACCCGCGTGTGGTGGTCCGACCGCTGCACCAGTGCCGTCATGGTGCCCTCCGTTCGTCGACGTTGTTGATCCCATCGTCGGTTGACGACGCCGGATTTGACCTGACGAGTGGCTGACGATGCGGTTGGCGGTCCGCGAGCGCAAGCAGATCTTCAGGTGCGCCGGTGCGGGTGCGGTGCGACGGTGGTGACGAGCCCCACCGTGCCGCGGGCTCACCCGCCGTCGTGGAGGAGAACGGATGTTCGGTCGTGTCGTCGTCATCGGCTACGGCGAGACCGGGCGCCGGGCGGCGCTGACCCTCGTGGAACTGGCGTCCGCGACGAGCCTCGTGGTCGTGGAACCCGACTGGTCCCGTGCTCGGATCGCGGCCCACGACGGAGCTGTCGTGGTGGAGGGCGACGGGGGAGACGGCGAAGTCCTGCGCCGCGCCGACGTCGACGTGGCGCTCTGCGTCGTGATCGCGGTGAACAGCGACGAGGCGGGCGTGCTGGTCACCTCGGCAGTCCGGCGAGCGACCAGGTCGGCGATCATCACCGTCGTGCGCGAGGCGCGTGCGAGCGCACTGGCCACCCACCTCGGCGCCACCCGCGGGATCGTCTCCGACGAACTGGCGGGTGGAACGATCAGACGACCGGTCTTCTGGCCCGATCTGCTGGGCCCGTTCATCGACGCCTCGGCTCACGCCGACGACCTGGTCGTCGCGCTGCGGCCGGTCAGCTCGACCGAGATCGGCCGTGACCCGCTCCAGTTCGGTCCACGGGTGTTGGCCGTGCTGCGCAACGGCCAACGGCTCTGGTGCGAGGAACCCGAAGCAGCGCACCTGCTGCCCGACGACCACCTCGTGGAGTTGCGGGGAAGCGCCCCCGGCGGTTGAACCGTCAGAACCACCCCACATCGCCCGGTACGGCGCCCGCGGACGGTTCGTCCCCCGCCTCGGTGAAGGCGAGCAGCGCCTCGACCAAGCCGTGCCGCGTGGACTGGGGCATCCGGGCCACGATCTCGGCGATCTCGGACCGCCGCCGCTCGGTGGCACCGCGCACGACCTC
The DNA here is from genome assembly GCF_057122925.1 of Umezawaea sp. Classification (NCBI taxonomy): domain Bacteria; kingdom Bacillati; phylum Actinomycetota; class Actinomycetes; order Pseudonocardiales; family Pseudonocardiaceae; genus Umezawaea; species Umezawaea sp. The sequence continues at coordinate 79,559 of NZ_DBNGPQ010000065.1, forward strand.
GTGTCCCGCGGCGGTCAGCCCCAGCACCACCTCACGGCGCGTGGCCGGGTTCTGCCGCCGGTCGACCATGCCCGCGGCGACCAGCAGCCGCGACGCCGTGAGAACGGCGTCACCGCCGCGGTCGACGCTCGTGAGGGCGTGCACCGAGCGGGGACTCCCGCTCCGTGACACCGACTGGACGCGCGAACCGGTGCGCGGCCACTGAGCCGGAGGCCGTCAGTCCTCGCGTTGGTGCACGTCGGGAATCCCGTCCTGATCCGCGTCGACCGATTCCTCGGCGCAGATCCGCCGGTGAACCCGGTTGCGGGCGCGCAGGACGACCGTGGCGATCAGCCCCGCGAGCAGGGAGCCGACGAGGATCGCGATCTTGGCGTGCTCGTCGCTCTCGCTGCCGGCGCCGAAGGCGAGGTCGCCGATCAGCAGGGAGACGGTGAACCCGATCCCGCCCAGCACGGCCAGGCCGATGACGTCGGTCCAGGCGAGGTCGTCGTGCAGTTCCGCGCGGGTGAACCGGGCCACGAGGTAGGTCGCGCCGGTGATGCCGATCGTCTTGCCGAGCACGAGCGCCAGCACGATGCCCAGCGCGACCGGGTCGGCGAGCGAGGTGAGCAGGCCGCCGAAGCCGCCGACGGTGACGCCGGCGGCGAAGAACGCGAACACCGGGACCACCACGGCGGCCGAGATCGGCCGGAACCGGTGCTCGAAGTGCTCGGCGAGGCCTGGCCCGGTGCCGTGCTTGCGGATGACCGGGACGGCGAAGCCGAGCAGCACCCCGGCGACGGTGGCGTGGATGCCGGAGGCGTGCACCAGCGCCCAGGTCGTCGCGGCCAGGGGGAGCAGCAGCCACCACGACCGCACCCGGCGCTGCACCAGGAAGGTGAACACCGCGAGCGGGAGCAGAGCCAGTGCCAGCGGGATGATGGAGAGTTCGCGGGTGTAGAAGACGGCGATGATCACGATGGCGAGCAGGTCGTCCACGACCGCCAGGGTGAGCAGGAACGTGCGCAGCGCGGACGGCAGGTGGTGGCCGATCACGGCCAGCACGGCCAGCGCGAAGGCGATGTCCGTGGCGGTCGGGATCGCCCAGCCGCTCAACGCCGCCGGGTTGCCGAGGTTGACCGCGGTGTAGATCAGGGCGGGCGCGACGACACCGCCGACGGCGGCGGCGACCGGCACCGCGGCCCTGCGCGGGTCGCGCAGGTCGCCCGCGACGAACTCGCGTTTGAGCTCCAGGCCGGCGACGAAGAAGAAGATCGCGAGCAGGCCGTCCCCGGCCCACGTCGCCAGGGTGAGGTCCAGGTGCAGCGCGGCAGGGCCGACCCGCACGTCACGCAACGCCTCGTAGGCGGAGGACCAGGGCGAATTCGCCCACACGAGTGCGAGCACGGCGCCGATGAGGAGCAGGACACCGCCCACGGTCTCCTTGCGGAGGATCTCCGCGACGCGCTGGGTCTCGGGCCACGACCCCCGGTCCAGCAGTCGAACGCGCCGCCCGGCGTCAGCCATGCGTCACCGCGGCGGGGGAGAGGGTGGTGGGAACGACGGTCATCAGCGGCTCCGGGTGTGGTTCGGCTCGGTTCGCCGACCAGGCGATGGTGGGGGAGAACCGCGGCCGGGTGTTGCCCGGTTGGCGTTTCAGCGTGAAATCCTGGTGTCGTGGCACCAGGGTTTCACGTCCTCGTCCCGGCCGCTCATGGGCAGCAGGTGTGGTGGGGCGAACGCGTTGGTCGCGCTGAGGTAGGCAGGCCGAAGCAGCACGGCTGGTCATCATGCCGTGCTCATCCGCCGCGGCATGATCACGACTGCATCCGTGCACCGGTCCTTGTGGACTCGCTGTCACCTGGACGGATGAGTTTTCGGCAGGTAAAACCCTGCGAACCGAGTTCGCCTACGCCCGTGCCGGCACGCAGTCCTGCCCACCAAGGCACAGGTTCACAAGGCCCTCGCCGAGTTCACCGGCCGTTGCGACGAGAACGGAACCGCCCCAGCGTCCTCGCGCTCGCCCGCCGGTTCGGACTGAGCAGTACCACGTTCCGGCGCAACTTCCCCGACGTCGCCGGCGAGATCGGCGCAGCCCGGACCACCCCACCAGCTCCAGGTCCGCGCACGTCGAGCCGCTACGACCAGTTGCCGCCCGGAACGCGAAACTCCGCCGCGCCAACCGTGATCTCCGGAACCAGTTGTGTTCACCGCGGCCCACGTCCAGCGCTCAACGCTGAAGAACGACCGGCTTCGTCGCGCGGATGAAGCGGCAGCCGGAGTTACCCGGCTTCCCCGGCCGACACCCTCCTCGGAGGACGGTTCCCAGCCGGGCCGGCGGACACCTGGCAGCAGTCCCGGAGTCACACCGCCGACCGGTCGACCCGGTCAGCGCGCTGATCGCGGTCATGCCGGCCGTTTCGCTGCTCTGCCAAGAGACCCGTCCCGGTGGGACCGCGCTGTGCACCTTCGTCTGCGACCCCGAGGACGACAGCGATGATGAGGACACCGGCTCGCCGCCCGACGATCGACCACTTCGCGGGCGCGTCGAGCCCACCGGCTAATCCCGAGCGATCTCAGCGGTGCGCGCGGGGGTGTAGCGCTCGCCCACCACCTGGTCGCTCAGCGGGTCCAGCGCGGCCAGCGCCTCGGCGTCCAGGGTGAGCTCCAGCGCGGCCGCGTTCTGCTCCAGCCGGGCCGGGCTGCGGGTGCCCGGGATGGTCACCACCGCCACCCCGAGCCGCTCGGCCTGGGCGTGCACCCAGGCCAGCGCCACCTGGGCCGGGGTGGCACCCAGCCGGTCGGCCACCTCGCGCACGGTGTGCGCGATCTTCTCGTTGGCCTCGCCCGCCTCGCCTGCGAAGCGGGGGTTGGTGCGCCGGAGGTCCTTCTCGCCCAGCGTGGAGCGGTCCAGGGTGCCGGTCAGGAACCCCCGCCCCAGCGGCGAGTACGGCACCAGCCCGACCCCCAGCTCGGCCATCACCGGGGTGACCGCCTCGACGTCGCGGGTCCACAGCGAGTACTCGCTCTGCACCGCGGTGATCGGGTGCACCGCGTGCGCCCGGCGCAGCAACTCGCCGTTGACCTCGGACAGGCCCAGGTGGCGGACCTTGCCCGCCTCGACCAGCTCGGCCATCGCCCCGACGGTCTCCTCGATCTCCACGTCCTGGGGCGGGCGGTGGGCGTAGTACAGGTCGATCACCTCGACGCCCAGCCGCAGCAGCGAGGCGTCGCAGGCGCGCAGCACGTAGTCGCGGGCACCGCGGATGCGGCGTGCCCGGTCGCCGGCGCTGCGGTCGATGCCGAACTTGGTGGCCAGCCGCACCTGGTCCCGGCGGCCGTGGACGGCCCGGCCCACCAGCACCTCGTTGTGCCCGGTGCCGTAGGCGTCGGCGGTGTCCAGGAACGTGATGCCCAGCTCCAGGGCCCGGTCGATGGTGGCCAGGCCGCCGTCCCAGTCGGCGGCGCCGTAGCTCTCGCTCATCCCCATGCACCCCAGGCCCATCGTGCTGACGGTGAGACCGGGCGAGCCGAGCGTGGTTCGGGTGATCATGCGCGGGTACTCCTCCTGCCCGGCGAACCGGACGGTGCTTGGCGGGCTGGCGAACGCCTCCGACGCTAGGACCTGGAGCGCGCTCCAGGTCAAGCCGGAAGGCCGGCCCCCGCCGGCGGGTCAGGCGCGGCGGGGCGGAGGCGGGCGAGTGCACACCGCAAGACCGCGTCGAACTGGTGAGCACCACCGACGCGCACACCCGACTCGAGCCCGGCGATCAGGGCGCCATCACGGTCGTCGACGATCTGGGAACCGCGCACAGTGGCCGGGACAACGGTTCCGGGCTCGGAATGTCCATCCGGGACGACGACACCACCACCCTGCCGCCTACCTTGGCCGCCGACCACGACGACGTCACTCCGGCGCACCTCAACCCAGACTGGGGTCCTTTGTGGAGAGAAGCGGACGTGGTGTTCCAGTGCTCGCCGCTGACGCTGGTGACGGCCGCGGGGATCAACGCCGTCACGGCCGCGGTCGACGCGGTGAGCTGGGTGTGGTGGGCAGCGTCGGTCAGGTGGAGCCGCTCGTACGCGATCCGAGGTTGCGGGGTGATCTCCGGGTGGCGTTCCGGGGGCGTTCGGGTGGGGGCCCGCCGCCCTGGCGGGTGGCCAGGGCGGCGGGGTGTGGGGGTGGTTCAGCAGCCGGAGGTGGCGTCGCCGGGATCGGTGGTGCAGGTGTCGGTGCCCAGGCCGCCGTTGGCGGTGTCGCCGCCGACACCGTCCTGGGTGTCGACGGTGTCGTTGCCCAGGCTGCCGGACAGGGTGTCGGCGCCGTCGTGGTCGATGAGGGTGTCGTTGCCGTTCTGGCCGTCGAGGGTGTCGTTGCCCGGTCCGCCGTAGAGGGTGTCGGCGCCGTTGTCCAGCAGTCCGAGGATGTCCTCGCCGTAGCTGGAGTCGTTGCCGGGACCGCCGTAGATGGTGTCGTTGGCGTTGCGGCCGTTGATGGTGTCGTTGCCGCCCAGCGCGCAGATCACGTCCGCGCCGTTGGTGCCGGTGATCGTCTCGCCCGCGTTGGTGCCCACGATGGTGCAGCCCAGCGCGTTGTTCACCGCGGTGGACTCGGCGTCGGTGTCGTTGCCCGGCGTCGGGTCGCTCTCGGTGGCGTCCACGGTCGCGGTGGCGGTGATGGTGCCGGTCGCGGCGGGGGTGACGGTGATGGTCACGGTGGACGAGCCGGACGCGGCGACCGCGCCGAGCGAGCAGTTGACGTTGGGGGCGCTGATGCCGCACGAGCCCTGGCTGGACGTGGCGGACACGATGCCCGCCGACGCGCCGGAGAAGGCGGTGTTGGCGGTGACCCCGGTCGCTCCGGAGGGGCCGGAGTTGGCCACGTTGAGGGTGTAGGTGAGGTTGTCGCCGCCCAGCGCGACCGGGTCGGCCGACTCGGCTATCGATACCGACATGTCCGCACCCGCCGGCGGGGTCACGATCACGTCGAGGGCCAGGTTGCCGCTGGAGGCAGTGGTGTCGAGACCACCTACCTGGATCCAGTGGGTCGTGGACGTGCTCGCGGTGAACTCCACCCGGGATGTGAGGTCCGGGAAGTTGACATCATCGTCGCAGGCGACCTCGGAGAGCGATCCTAGGCTCGCGCCGGTGTAGACGGCCAGGACGGTGTCGAAGTCCGATCCCGCCGTGCTGGCGACAACTCCGGAGCCCGCGCTGACCGTCAACCCGTACCACACCGTGTGCTCAAGGGTGAAGGCCGTACAGGAGGGGTTCAGCGGCTCGCCGGACTCGGTGGTCGCGTCGGCGGTGTTGAGGCTGTCGGTGAACGAGCCGGTCTCGGCTTGGGCGTTGGCGAAGTTGTCGTTGGCCGGGGCCACCGCCCATCCCGGTGTCGCGCCCGCGACCATGAAGGTCAGGGCCGCCGCGACGGCACCCACCGATCTGAGTAATCGTCGATAAAACTTCCTGCGCATGAGCAACTCCATTTCGGCGGCTAACTCTGGGCAGTGCCGCCTCTATCGCGGATGTATGCCTCTTCTCGATCGTTGAGCAGGGCCGGATCGTTGCGCGAAGGCATTTGCTTTCCGATCGCTTCCTTGTGGAAATTGGATGGTGATCGGGCATACATGCTCTGCGCGGGGAAGAGTTTCAGGCAGTGGCCAAAAGACCTTTTTGACTAGGCTGAAAGCCTCTTCTGCTGGGCCGTTGGGACTCTCCGTGACAGATCCGATCGGCCCAGCGACAAACATCGGTGTGAACTGTATTTCGGTCACCCGCATGGCTGGCCGCCGTTCGGGGACCCGTCGTGTCCGCCACCGGACCACAACACGCTCGTCGCCATTCCCGTTGGCGCGGAGCCTCGGTGCCGGTCCCGTGGTGGGTGCGGTGCGGGACGCGGTTCGGTCGGACGTGGCCTGAACGGCGAAGCCAACGGCTGCGCAGGATGAGGCGGCTCCCTGCCTGACCGGGTTGCGAGGTCATCGTCAGCAGGATCGCGGGACGTCGCGTGGCGGCGGCGCCCCACCTCCCGGACCTGGTCCGGTCGAGCCACGCCCACGGGTGGCAAGACGGCTCAGGTGCCAGCCAACGGCGTAGATCGCCAGCACGACGCAGAGGGCGGCGACACCGTTCACGGCGAACTGCCTCACCGCGAGCTCCGCCATGTCCTTCCCGGTCCACGTCGGCGGAATGATGTCGGGCGGGAGGTCGGAGTGGTCCATCTCATCGGCCGCGATGAGTTGCCGGACCCCGCTCACCGCGCCGATAGTGCCCAGCACCAGAGGCGCTGCCACCACTGCGCTCCAGACCACCGTGCGGAGCCGAGCCGGGAGCCGCAGACCGGTCGGGATCGGTTGCGTCGACGTCGCCCGCCACCAGCGCCACGTCCAGACGAGGAGCGCGGCGAAACCCAGTACACCGCCGGCCAGGTCCAGTTTTGGCGAGTGATCCTCACCGAACGCGCCGCCCAGGCGGTCCCACGCCACATGAGTCGCTGCCCCGATCACCAGTGAAACGGCGATCCACCACGCCGCGGTTGCCCGCCGCCAGGTGAACCGCTCCGCGGACCGCCACACGCGCCCCGCGGCGGCCGGGGGCAGGAGCGCCACCACGGGCCGTTTGAGCAGCACGTGGAACACCACGAGCAGGACCAGGGCGAGCAACGGGTCGAGCCAGAACACCGACGACGCGTGGTGGGTGCGGGTGAGCAGCGTGCCGGTGGGATCGAGCCACGGCAGGGGGACGTAGTACGTCAGGTCCGGCGCCATCGATCCCATCACCAGTGCGGACGGAACCAGCGGACCACGGGAGAAGGGGAGGATCGCCGCGGGGTGGGCAAGGGTGAACGGCACCCGCGGAACCCTAGCGACCGTGTTCCCCCGCATCGACGGATGGCCAGGTGGGTCGCACGGTCCTCAGTTGCTGTGGTGCGGTTTTTCCTTGGCCGCGGAGGGGGGTTCGGCACGTGGGGCGGTGTTTGTTTTGTCGTGGTGGCGTGGTTGTCGAGAACCGTCTCTGCGTGGGATTTCCTGAGGAGTTCGAGAACGGCGGCGACCGGGTGGTGGAAGTGGTCTGGAGCAGATGGAGGTGATCTCCGCCGGAGCCACATCATGTTCCGAGTTCAACTCGCCGGTGTTCCCGAATTCAGGATTCACCAACAGCCGTCGCACGGGAACCTCTAGAAGCGCTGCGAATGTCGGGGTCGTGCACTGAGGGCGAGGTGTTGCTGGTTCGAGGGTGGTAGCTGGTCGCCGACTTGGTGGGTCTGCATCGGTGGTAGCAGTGGGCATTCATCCAGGCAGGTCACCAGGCAGTGATCTCGCGGATTGGTTGTTCATGTCCGCGGGTCGACCGTAAAGAATGCCGGTCGCGTAGAACTGGGGCGGTCAATCGACGAGTTCCTGATCGGGACTCGATTTCAGGAAGGTGGGTGTCCCCAGATGCGCCAACTCCAACGTGTCGGTGTCGTGATCGCGGGAATGTTGCTGGCGGTCTTCTACACCGTGGCCCCTGGTCAGGCGGCTGATCAGGAGGTCCCCGTCCAGCAGGTGTCGCAGGAGATCTCGGTCCAACAGCCCGTCCAGGCCGCGACCGACGACCAGGATGTCCTGGTGTGCGGTTTCTACAAGGATGTCTGGACGGCGTGGTACTCGCACTGCGACACCACCTGCATCTTCATCTGGGTCGACCACTACCCGGCCGGTAGTGGTGGGCCGGACGGGTGGAAGAAGATCCCGACGTACGGGACGTACGACATCGGCGGGGCCGGTGACGTTCACAACGCGTGGTACGACCACGTTTGTTGAACACCGTGAACGACGGGCCCACCGCGGAATTCCCGCGGTGGGCCCGTTTCGACGTCGGTCGGCTCGTAGGTCAGGTGGTTCGATGACGTGGACACCTCGCCGACCGAGCGCCCTCTCCAGCGCGGTCGGCTTCCGACCTTCAGGGAGAAACAACATCGAGCTCGTGGCCCCGAGGGTCGCCTCCGAGGAACACGACGTGCCCCGCGAGTTCGCCGTGCGGATCGTGGACCAGACCATCCTGAAGCCAGGCGACCGCGGACGCGCACCGGGTCCGGAGCCCTACTCCACCTTTTCGAGGTCGATCACGTCGTCGAGTTCCTCGTCGTCGAGTTCGTCCTCGGGCTCTCCTTCGGCTCCGTCGGTTGCCTCCACGGCCTCGTCCGATTCGCTGTGTTCGCCGAACCAGTCCTCGTCCTCGCTCGCGGACTCGGCGTGCTCGGACTCGGAGTGCTCGGACTCGTCGACGATGAAGTCCTCGTCCACCTGGCTCTGCGACGGCGACACCGTCTTCGTGTTGTAGAGGGAGAGGGCGTCCCGCAGCCGGGCCACCGGCGTGCTCCTGGCCGCGAGGCGGTCGAGGTCGGTCACGTAGTGGGTGCTGAACGGGATCTGGTCCAACGCCATGACCATCGCGTCCTTGTCCATGCGGAGCGCCTTGGCGATCGTGGTCAGGGCGCCGACCGTCGTGGTCTTCCAGAAGCCACCGGAGCGGTTGCTGAACCGCAGGTCGGCGAAACCCTGGTTGCGCACGAGGCTCAACGACAGGTAGCAGACCGTGCAGGGCCGTTTCCCGCCCGCCACCGCCGACGGGCCGGTGTGCTCGGCGAGCACCTGGGTCAGCACCAAGTTCTGTTCCGCGTGCGACTTCGGGGTCCGTGCGGCGACGGTGACCATGACCGTCTTGCCCATCGAGTCCTTGGCGACCTTGCCGTCCGGGCCCTTCTGGGAGACCTGCTTCTTCGTTGCGGCGTCCTCACCGTCGACCGCGATCACGTGCCCTGCGTGGCGCGTGGCCACCAGGGCGGCCGCCGCGTTCGCCGGGGGGCCGCCGTTGACGATGGGCGCGTCCGCGAGCAACGTCGCCAACGCGGCTTTGACCGGTTCTTGCTGCTTCGGCCAGATCAGGCAGTCCACCGCGATCTGGGCCAGGCGTTTCTCGCCGTTCGGGCAGTTCCGGCCGTGCAGCACGTCGTAGAGGTCCGCGAGTTTGCGCGCCTTGGACTTGACGTGGGGCTTGAGCTGGGCGTGGTTGAGCCCGTCGATCATGTCGCCGAGCCGCTTGCCGTGCAGGTTCGCCACCACCGCCTTCTCGTTGGCGCTGATCAGCATCCGTCCGTTGATGAGCATCACCTCGATCTCCGACGAACCCTTGCCGTCGGTCTGGAGCACGACGGCCGAGATCTGGTTCGCCAGCTGGCGGTCCCGGATGTTGTTCTTCGGGACCGCACCGGAGGCGACGCCGTTGTCCAGCCACTTCCCCTTGGCGGTGTGCGACAGCGCTTTCGCCCCGGCCTCCTGCTCGACCTTGTCGGCGACCTTCTTCTCGACGGCCTTGGTCGTGGTCAGGGAACCGGACGTGTCGACCTGCTCGCCGAGCTCTTTGTCGCCCGCTTCTTCCGCGGCTGCGGCGGCGTAGCGGTGGTGGAGCTCGTCGACCAGTTCCGGCCGGGTGTGCAGGTGGCCGAGGAGGCGCTTCGCATATCCCTCGACCCTGGTGCGCACCGGCTCCGGGAGGCCGTCGAGAACCGGGAAGCCGCCGTCAGGCATCTCTTCCGGGATCATGACCACGTCGGCCTGCGTTGCGGTGGGATCGAGCTTGGCCCGCTTCGCGGTCGGCTCGTCGCCGTTGACGGGTGCGGGCCGCTTCGGCGCCTGCCGGCCAGGTGTGGTCATGGAGGAACCTCATGTCAGGAGGGGGAGTGCGGCATGATCGTTGTCGGCCGCGGTGGGGGACCTGTTACAGACCTTCGGTGGGTGCCGGCGCGCCCCTGCGCCGGGTACCGCGTCACATCACGCCACGATCGGGCCTTGTCGGGGCCTGACGGATCGTCTCGCGGCGCTGGCGGTCACTCACCGTGTTTCTCCTTCGGCGTGGGGGAGGTGAATCCGAGGGCGAATGAACGAACGACCCGACCGGGGCTGCGTGGTCGAGGGTCACCGAGTACGGTCGGAGCGACGTTGTGTGCACTTCCGGATCGGGCGGCTACCACAGCCAGCCACCTGATTTGCTCGCACCCGCGACCTGCGCGGGTGCGACCAAACCCAGGCATCGGAGGACCGCGGGATGGACGACGAGGCACTGACGGTGAGCAGTGAAAAACTCGACAACGCGCTGGTCGTGCACATCGTGGGTGAAGTCGACCTGGACACCGTCGACCTGATGGACACAGCCCTCGCCGAGGCCGCGGCGACCGTGACCGCGCCGGAGATCGTGGTGGCCGATCTGACCGACGTGACGTTCTTCGACTCGATGGGCATCTCCTCGCTGTTGACCGCCCGTCAACGCTGCCAGGAGCACCGGGTGTCCTTGGTGGTCGTCGCCTCCGACCGGCGCGTGCTGAGGCCCATCAAGCTCACCGACCTGGACCGCGTTTTCACCGTGGTGGGTGCGGTGGAGGAGGCGGTCCGGTCGGACGTGGCGTGACCGCGTCGCTGGCGGTGGTGAGTTCCTGCTTGGTGTCACGCGCCAGGGTGAGTCGTCGCGGGCCCGGTGAGCACGCACTGTCCGGCACCGACGCACTCGCCGCCGTTCACGGTGATCTTCATGGGCCGCTCCTGCTGAGGTGGGACGGCGGTTCGTCCTCTACCAGGTCACCGGGAGCTGGTAGAGGCCGTAGACGTTCGCGTCGTCCTTGAACGGCAGCTCGTCGACGTCCACCGCCAGCTCCAGGCCGGGGACGCGTCGGAACAGCGTGCCGAACACGATCTGGAGCTCCATCCGGGCCAGGTTCTGGCCCAGGCACTGGTGCGGCCCGAAACCGAACGCGACGTGGTGGCGGGCGACGCGCTCGATGTCGAGGTCGTCCGGGTCCTCGAACGCCCGCGGGTCCCGGTTGGCCGAATGACCCAGCGCCAGCACGCCTTCGCCCGCGCGGATCAGCTGCCCGCCGACCTCGACGTCCTCGACGCACAGCCGGGCCGTCCCCACGTCGATGATCGTGAAGTACCGCAGCATCTCCTCGACCGCGTTGAGCGTCTTGGCCGGGTCGGCCTTGATCATCGCGAGCTGCTCCGGGTTGCGCAGGAACGCCACGGTCGACAGCGAGATCATGTTCGCCGTCGTCTCGTGGCCTGCGACGAGCAGCAGCAAGCCCGTGTTGACCAGTGCCGACCTCCGGTAGGTGCCGTTCGCGCGCAGCTCGACGATCTGCCGCCCGAGCAGGTCGTCCGGCGGGTTCTCCTCCTTCTCCGCGATGAGGTCGGCCATGTAGCCCTGGATGGCCCATGGACGCCCACCGTTCCTCGTGCGCTCGTGGGGTACCATCTAAGTGGAGAACATCTCCACTTCTACCGAGAACATGGAGGCCATCTCCACTTGTCAACGCGAGGTAGCGCATGACCGTCGACAAGCCGCTCCGGGCCGATGCCCAGCGCAAGCGCGACGCCCTGCTCGCCACGGCCCGTGAGGTCTTCGACGCCGGTGGCTTCTTCGACCTGCGCTTCGACGACTTCGCCCGTCTGGCCGGCGTGGGCACGGGCACGCTGTACCGCCACTTCCCCACGCGGGAGGCGCTGGCCGAGGCGGTCTACCACGGCGAGATCGCCGCGCTGTGCGACCGTCTCCGCCAGTTGCGGGCCGTGCTGCCCGCGGCGGAGGCCTTGGCGGCCTTCCTGCGCGGCATGGTCGACCACATAGCCGCCCACGTAGGCCTGGCCCGGACGCTGTCCACGCTCATGGCCACCCGCTCGGACGCCCTCGCCGAAGGCAGTCGGGAGCTGGAGCGGGCCGTCACCGACCTGGTGGCCGCCGCCGTGCGGGAGGGCACCGTGCGCGACGACGTGGACGCCGGTGCCGTGATGATGGCGCTGCACGGCATCAGTGCGGCCCACGACCGCCCTGGGTGGCGGGTCGAGGCCGACGGTGTGATCACCCTCGTGCTGGACGGGTTGCGCCGTCCGCTGTGACGGGGTGCGACGAGGTCGCGACTCCACCCGGTTCTGGCGCTTCTCGCCACGGAGATGGGTCGTTGGCCCGCGGCTACCGGTTCCCCCGCGGCGAGCATCGGACGATGCGGTGCGCCGAAAGTCCCGACCAGCTCACCCTTCGGCAATCCACTTCCTCGTGCGCGAGGTGGTGCTCGCCGCCGTCGAGCCACCTTCTTCGCGGTAGCGGCGGCCACCGCGTTCTCGGGGCCGCTCGCCGACGCCGCCCTGACGCCCGCGGAGCTGCGCGACAGGATCCTCGGTGGCGCACCGCTCTCCACCGCCCAAGCCGTGTAGCGGCGCGGCCCGACGGGCTGGGGCTGGTCGAGTCCGCTGCGAAAAAGCGGACGCGGCCCTGGGGTGTCGTCGCCGGGGAGTCGTCCTGCTGTTCGCTTGAGCAAATACCTCCGTGTCGTTTCGGCGGGGCCGGACTTAGTTTCGAGCGGTGGCGAACGAACTGACGATCCCGCTCCTGCCCTGTCCGTCCATCGACGAGATCACGTCCTTCTACGAGATGCTCGGCTTCGAGGTCACCTATCGGCAGACGCGGCCGAACCCGCACGTCGCCGTGCGACGGGAGGACATCAACCTGCACTTCTTCGGGATGGACGACTACGACCCGGCGCAGTCGTACAGCACGTGCCTGGTCATCGTGGAGGACACCGGCGAGCTGTTCGAGGCCTTCGCGGCGGGGATGCGGTCCGTGCACGGAAAACTGCTCATCTCCGGCATCCCGCGCATGACCAGGCCCCGGCTGCGCAACGACCGGTACACCGGGTTCACCGTCGTCGATCCGGGCGGCAACTGGATCCGGATCCACAAGGCCGCCCAGGAACCCGAGGCGCGCACCAAGCTCGCGAAAGCCGTGGAGAACGCGGCACGGCTGGCGGACGCGAAGGGCGACGAGCGGCAGGCGTTGAGGATCCTCGAAGGCGCGCTCGCGCGGACCGACGGCTCCGAACCGGAATTGCGGGACGCCCAGGCCTACCGCGACGAGTTGGTCGAGCGGATCACCGGGTCCGGGTCTCGCCCTGGCGCTTGAGGGCGCCGCGGACCACCTCGGGGTCGTGGGTCGTCCAGCACGGTGGGGGTGAGGCCGTGATGGAGCCGCCGTAGTGGGCGGTGGCGGTGCGCGGACCGAGGACGGCCTGCTGGTGCGAGACCGTGCCGGCCCGTTCCGGCCGACCGCCCGCCGAACCCCGTTGAGACCTCACCGCGAGGGCCGGCTGCGAAGATCGACCGCGGCGGCCCTCGCGGTGCGGCGGGTCCCGGTCCGCCGGCCTGGTCTCGGAGCGGGGGGAACCCCTGTCGCGCGAACTCGGCCGCGACCGGGAACTGGGGGCGCGACGCTCCGGCTAGGGGTCCAGCTTGAGCGAGCCGTGGCCGACGTTGGTGCTGTCGGCGATGGCGCGGATCAGGCGCAGCAGGTCGTCGTGGAGTTCGTCGGTCATGCGGCCCTCGGCGACGCCGCGGAGGAACACGTGGTTGACGCCCCTGATCGCGGTTCGACCCGCGGCTCCGAACAGGTCGTCGCGATCGTTCCCGTCGAAGGGGAAGCCTGTTCCGGGGGTTCGTCGTGAGACCTCGGCCTCCGCCATGGCGACCACGCCGGGGTTGGCCAGGGCCATGGCGCGGGTGAGTGCGGCTTCCTCCTGGTCGACGTTGTCGCGCAGGTCGTGCCACCACCTGTCCACCAGATCGATGAACTCCACGGTGGGATCTTCCTGGTGCAGCGCGATGACCCGCCGCTCGATGGACGCGGGCCACTCGGTGATGAAGTCGAGCTTCGACGGGAAGTAGCCCGTCACGGTCCGCGGCGCGACCTCGGCCGCCTCGGCGATGTCGGCGATCGTCGTCCGTTCGTACCCGTGTTCGGTGAACAGGCGCAGGGCCGTGTGCAGGATCAGCCGCCGGCGTCGTGCTTTCGACCGTTCCCGAAGTCCTGGACCGCCACTGGTCACCGTCGCACTCCCCGCACTCCGTTGGTCACCGCCCGCGCAGGCCCCAGCATACATGCACTCCATAGCTAAAATGCCTCCTTGTGCAAACTTGCCGTCCATGGCAATCTTTGCCGGGTGGTCGAAGTCGATCACCCACCGAGTCCGTCGAGCAACGGCTTCACGGACGAACGGCCCGAGAGGAACAACCATGAGCGTGTCCTACGCGGACGCCGCAGGCTTCCCGGTCAGCGACCCCACCCCCCTCGTCAGCTACAGCCCCGTCTCGCTGGAGGTACCGGGCAGGCCCGTGCCGCTGGAGATCAAGGTCTCGGCGCCCGTGACCGGGACCGACCTGCCGGTGATCCTGCTCTCGCACGGGCACGGCATGGCCAACTTCCTCTCCTCGCTGCGCGGCTACGGCCCCGTCGCGGATTTCTGGGCCGCTCACGGGTTCGTCGTCGTCCAGCCGACGCACCTGGACTCCACGGTGCTCGGGCTGCGCGACCAGGACCTGCCCGACGCGTCGCTGTTCTGGCGTGACCGCGCCACCGACATGCACGTCGTCCTCGACCACCTGGAGGAGGTCCTCGCCGCGGTTCCGGGGCTGCCGGGCCGTGTCGACACCGAGAAGGTGGCCGCGGTCGGGCACTCGGCCGGTGGGCACACGGTCTCGCTGCTGCTGGGCTCGCGGGTGCTCGACCCGAACGACCCTCGGGAGAAGGACCTCTCCGATCCCAGGGTCAAGGCAGGCGTCGTGATCGGGGGACCGGGCATCGCCGACGAGCACTTCTCGCCGTGGGCCGCCGAGCACTACCCGATGATGAACTTCATCGACTTCGGGCAGATGACCGGCGCCGCGCTCGTCATCGCAGGCGACGAGGACCTGAACCCCCACTTCTCCTCCCGGCTCAGCTACCGCTGGGACGCCTACACCCACAGCCCCGGCGGCAACAAGACGCTGCTGACCTTCCTGGGCGCACAGCACCTGTTCGGCGGGATCTCCGGCTACGACGCCGCGGAGACCTCCGACGAGAACCCCGAACGGGTCGCCGCGCTGCGGGCGCTGGTGTGGGCCTACCTGCGGTCCCGGTTGTTCCCCGGCGACACGTCCTGGGACATCGCCGTGAAAGCCCTGGAAACCCGGAAGACGCCCCTGGCGAAGGTCGAAACCAAGTAGCCGGGACGTCCGGCTCCTCGTCGCTCGACCGTCCGAACCACCACAGGAAGAACCCATGAGAATCGCGATCCTCGGCACGGGCAAGGTCGGTACGGCACTGGGGACACGACTGGCGTCCACCGGTCACCACGTCGTCCACGGATCACGGACGCGCGCGGGTGGAGCGGGAACGCTCAGCCCGCGCGAGGCCGTCGCGTCCAGCGACGTGGTCGTCACCGCCATCCCGGGCACGGCCGTGCTCGGTGCCCTGGAGGAGATCGGGGATGACGTGCTGGCCGACAGGATCGTGCTCGACCCCTCGGCCGCCTTCACCCCCGGGATGGCGATGGCCTACCCCGGCGACAGCGTGGCCCAGCAGGTGCAGGCACGGTTCCCCCGTGCCCGTGTCGTGAAGACGCTCAACACGATGAACTTCACCATCATGGTCGACCCGCTGGCGTCGCTTCCCAGGGCGACCGTTTTCGTCAGCGGCGACGACAGCGCGGCCAAGACCGTCGTCACGGGCTTGCTCGGTGACCTGGGATGGCCAGGGAGCAGCGTCCTGGACCTGGGCGGCGTCGACACCGCCTTGGCCACCGAGCACGCCGCCCCGTTGTTCTTCGCGACCGTCAGGGCCCTGGGAACCGCGACGTTCAACATCTCCATCTCGCGGTGAGAGGTGAGCCGCGCTCGAACGCGGGACCCGCCGACCGGTCCTTCCCGCACCACCGGTGCGCGGCCGGTGCCTGCCGCCAGCCGAGACGGGCGGCAGGCACCGAGATCAGCCCTCGATCCCCCGCTCGCTCCAGTCGGTCCCGAACGGGTCGGCGGTCAGGTGCCAGACCACGTACGGGTAGTTGCTCCACGTGCACGGCAACAACAACGGGCAGTTCTCCACGTGCTGCTTCCACTTGGTCGTCACGGTGCGGGACGGTGTGGGGGTGACCCAGTTCTCGGAGACGCCCCTGTCCCTCATGAAGGTGTTCAGCCGGGTACTGCCCTGTCGGTAGTGGACCCCGAGGACGACGTTGGCGTCCTCGCACCAGTCGACCCGGTAGGTGAAGGTGAACGCCCACTCGCCCAGGACGTAGTACCCGTCGACCGACGCCTCCCCGATCCAGCACCCCGACTGGACGCCGGGCTCGTTCCCGTCGGCCGGTCGCACGTGCTGCTCGACCGTCGTCCTGCCCGGATCGACCACGGTCCGCGCGATCTCGGGGCTGCGCAGCAGGATCTCGCGATCCGCCGCGGACAACCGGCCGGACTGGACCATGCGCGCGTACGCCTCCGCGGGCCCGTCCTCGCTCGCGCTCGCCGTGCCGCTGAGCATCCCGCTCAGCACGCCCACGAGGGCCAGCAAGATCATCGATGTTCGTCTGGTGCTCGACATGCCGAAATCTCCCCTTGTTCGTACAACTCGTGGTTGCCGCCTGTGCGGCGGCTCGGATCCCCCCTCGGGATCTCCGGTGTGCCGCGAACCCGAGCCATTGCGCGGGCGATCCGGAATCGCGCCCCGGTGTGCGACGTGATCCGGCGACCTCGCCGTTCGCGACCGCCTGGGCCGCGCAGGAGCAGTTGACGGGGGCCACGGTCTCGTCGGACGAGATCTCGTGCCGGACGGGGCCGTGGTGCGCGGTTCCGGACACCAGCAGGACGAGCGCTCGATGCGAGAAGTGCTCGCACCAAGGTGCCCTCATCTGTCCCCCTTCGTCAGGTGTTCCTCGTCAGCTGGTCCGAGCAGCGGCCCGGTTCAGCCGTCCGCGGCACCAAAGGTCTACCGACGCGGGGTTGTTCACGATCGACGGACGAGCCGTGAGGAATCAATGGTGAAGAAGCCACCTGCTCGACCAGCGGAACACCGGGGCACCAGCCGGACGTGGCGGTCGACCGGGTGGTGCCCACGGGTTCGAAGGCTGTTGCGAGGACGTGCCCGTGCGGGCGGAAAGCGCCAGCCCACACCGTGTTGGTGTGCCCGGAGACGACGCTCGACGCGGCGGACGACGACGGGGTCGACGCAGTCCACAGCCGGGCCTCGGCATCGAAGCCCGCGGTGAGGAGCAGTGCACCGGTGCGGCGGATCGCGCTGCCCCGCGGGCAGAACATGGGTAAGGACAGGCACACCGTGCGGCCTGGGCTTCTCTTTACCGCGCGCGGTGTGATGGGGTCGGGGCACATCCCTGGTACGGGGCGAACCTGGGGATCGGGATCCTTGGGATGACCGGTTCCCGCGCGGAGGGCGTGATGGACGTGTGGTCCGATGGGGAGACTGGTGACGTGGGTCGCGCCCTCCCCCCGGAGCGGTTCGCGGGCGACCTGTTCCTCCAGCTCGCCCGACGCGGGTGGCTGGTCCTGGACCCCGACCAGGCGCGGGGTGTGATCGGCGAGCTGGAGCGGACCCTGGACGAGGTGCGGTCGCGGCTGCGCAGGCTGGAGTTGTCGCGCAAGCTGCGCGACGTGTCCGGGGACGACGTCGCGCCCGACGTGGACCGGCTCGTGGTCGACTCGGTGTTCGCCGGGCAGCTCAACTCCGAGAGCTGGGAACGGGCTCTGGTCGAGCTGCCCAAGTACATCGAGGCCCTGCGCATCGCGGGACGCAACTCCGGGCGCCCGCGATGACCTGCCCCGGACCGGACGCGTCGGAGCCCGCGATGCCCGAACCGCCTGTCAGCGAGTCCGACCTCGGCCGACTCGACCTCGGCGCGCTCGACCTGTGCGTCGAACTGGCGGACGCGGGCGCCGAACTGCACCACCACCTGCTCTGCGGCGACCGCGAGACGGCCGAGCTGCTCGGCGCCTGGATCGACGCGCTGCTGGACGAGTGGAACCGCCGCCGCGACTGACCGGCCCTCCGGGCGGTGTCCGGCGGTGGGAACGGGAGTCCGCACCGGCCTGTCACCGCGCCACGCGCCGACCTGACGGGTGATCACCTGGTGACGGCGCGGGGGCGCGCGGTGGGACGGGCGCTGCCCGTGGTGGCGACGGCGTGCGGCGATGGCGGCGGGACGGCGGAAGCCGCGGATCACCGTGGCGGTCGTCGAGAAGTTCGGCCGCGGGTCGTGGTTGCGGACCACGAGCGGTGGCACCGGGGATCGACGTGGTCGGCCGGGTCGTCGACGCGGTCCGGCCGATCCCGACGTGACCGGTGAGCACGTCGAGGGTCTGCCGGGCCGCGAACGCCGGACCCGCGGCACCCGACCCGCCGCGGGTCCGGACCACCGCGGGTTCGCGACCGGTCAGCCCTGCGGCACGTCCGCGAGCGCGCCGCTGACGTTGAGCAGTTGCAGGCAGTTCGGCGCCTGCTGGCCGCTGGCCGGAGTGCCCGGCCGGGCGCAGTTGACGGTCGCGCTCACCGTGCTGTTCTCCGGCACGTCGATCGGCGTCACCCAGTGGTAGTCCTGGTTGCGGAAGGTCTCCAGCGCGATGGTGGTCACCGTGCGCTCGCCGAAGGCGATGGTCAGCACGCCCTCGTCGCCCTGGTGGTTGGCCAGCACGAGGTCGGTGATGCGGAAGACCTTCCCGGCGGGCACGACGTAGCTGCCGGTGCCCTGGTCGCCGGTGTTGGTGCGAACCTCGATGGTGTTGGAGCTCTGCTCGCCGCCAACGGCATCGCGCTGCCCCGGCTGTCCCGGCTGCCCCTGCTGTTCCTGCTGCTGACCGCTCGGGGGCTGTTCGCCACCCTGTTGTCGTTGCTGCGGCTGCTCGTTCTGGGCAGCGGCGGCCTCCTGCCTGCCCGCCTCCACCAGTTCCCCGGCCCGGTCGTCGGTGGCCTCGCGCGCGGCGCTCCGCACCGCGGGACGCACCAGCAGCAGCCACGCCAGCAGCAGCGCCAGCAGCAGTGCCAGCAGCGCCAGCAGCCACTTGGGGAACACCGGGAGCTGGAGCAGTTCGCCCTCCAGCTCCTCGGACTGCGCGGCCTCGCCGGAGGCGGGCAGCACCGCGGAGGCGGCGGTGGAGGTCGTGGTCAGCCGCACCGGCCAGGCCAGCGGCGAACCGAACCACAGCACCTTGCCGACGCGCGCCCGCACCGGCAGCTCCACCCGCACCCCAGGGTCCACGGTCGTGGGCTCCGCGGGCACGGTGACGTGCAGCTGGTCGTCGGACTCGGCCGCGACCAGGGCCGCCGTGATCGGGGTGTTGCCGTCGTTGTGCACCTCGACGTGGAAACGCGCGCTGCGCCAGGCTCGGCGGCGTTCGGGCACCAGCTCGGCGTGTTGCTGGAGGAACGGCTCGACCACGACCGTGGTCTCGGAGACCACCACCGACTCCGGGCGCTCCGCCGGGAGGACGCGCACGCCCAGCGGTACCTCACCCGCGCGCACCTCCGACGACCTCGGCGGACGCAGCAGGACGGCCACCTGGTCGGACGTGCCGGGGTACAGCGAGAGCCGCGCGGGCTCGACGGAGGTCCACGGTGCGCACTCGCCCACCACCTCGAACTCGTACGCCTCGACAATGTCGCTGTCGTTGCGCACCGTCAACGTTGTGCTCGCCTCCGAACCGGGGGTGACTACCACGGTCGGGAGACCGAATTCGGTCGTTGTGGTCACCGGTCGAACGGTAGGCAGGGCGGAACCCGTTGAGACAGGGAGAAAAGGGCACACCGGGGGCAAACAAGTGCACGGGCGGTCGCTGCGCCGACCCGCGCCCGGTCCGGGTGCGCAGGATGGTGGTGAGAGGACCGCCACGTCGATCCGGTTCTCGCCAGGGGAGGCTGTCATGACGAGGATCCCGGTCGCGGTGTACGCCGAGGACCCGGTCCTGCGCACGGGTGTCGCGTACCAGTTGCGCCCGCGTCCGGAGGTGGAGGTGCTCGACCCGCACGACCGCGAGCGTGCGGCGGTGGCGCTGGTCGTGGTGGACGAGGTGGACGAGGCGGCGGCGGCGCTGTTGCGGCGGTTGCGGCGCTCGTCGGGCACGCGCACCGGTGTCGTGGTGGGCCGCTTCGACCAGGACGCGCTCCAGACCACCATCGACTGCGGGGTGGCGGCGGTGGTCCGCCGCGCCGAGGCCGACCAGGACCGCTTGGTGGCCACGGCGGTCGCGCTGGACAAGGGCGAGGCGGTGCTGCCGGGTGACCTGCTGGGCCTGCTGCTGGACCACGTGAGCCGGTTGCAGCGCAGCGTGCTCGACCCGAACGGGCCGACACTGTCCACTTTGACCACTCGGGAGGCGGACATGCTGCGCCTGATCTCGGAGGGGTGCGACACCGCCGAGATCGCGGCGCGGATGTCGTTCTCCGAGCGGACCGTGAAGAACGTGCTGCACGAGGTGACCACTCGCCTCCAGTTGCGCAACCGGGCCCACGCCGTGGGCTACGTGATGCGCCACGGCCTCATCTGAGCGCCGCCCCGGACTCCCCTTTGCCCGAACGGCCCACGGGTCTTCCCTGACCCTGCCCGACCGGACCTCCCCGGCGCTCGCCGCGCGCGGCGACGATCGCTTGCGACAGGTCCGTGACCGGAGGTGGAACCTTGTCCAGAAGGGCGCGTACCCGCACCCTCGCCGTGCTCGCGGCGGTCGTGGTGGTGTGCGGGGTGATCGCGGTGGTGCGTGACGTCGTCGGCCCGCCGGAGGTGTCCGCCCAGCCGGGGGAGCCGGTGACCGGCCGCATCGCCTTCGCGGGCACCGAGCACCGCAGCCTCGGCCACGTGGTCGACCCGCAGCCGGACGACCTCGGCCCGACCACGCCCCTGCTGGGCGAGGGGCCCGCCCACTTCGACGACCACGTGTCCGCCCGCGGCGACCTGGTGGTGTTCACCAGCCTGCGCGACGAACCCCGGCCGCAGGTGTACCTGCGCGACGCGGGCGGCGGCGTGCGAGCGCTGACCGAGGGCCACGACGCGGCGCACCCGCAGTTGTCGCCCGACCTGCGGACGGTGGTGTTCGGCTCCCGTGGCGACCTGTGGCTGGTCGGCGTGGACGGCGGCGAGCCGCGGCGGCTGACCGACACCGACTCCGACGAGTCGTGGCCCACGTTCTCCCCTGACGGCACGCAGGTCGCGTTCTCCGGCGACCGCGACGGCGACCGGGAGGTCTACCGGATGCCGGTGGCGGGTGGAGCGGTCACCAGGGTGACCGACGAGCCGAACGGCGACGCGGGCGAGCCCGCGTGGAACCCGGTCGACGGCCGCATCGCCTACACGCTGCGGGTGGGCGACGTGCCGCGGGTGCGCGTGCTGACCGGCACGGGCGTCGGCACCCCGTTGCTGGGCGGCGACCAGGCCGCGTGGCGCGGCCACTGGCCCGCGTGGCTGCCCGACGGCTCGCGCCTGCTGTTCCTGAGCCTGGACCAGGTTT
Source organism: Umezawaea sp. (assembly GCF_057122925.1). Taxonomy (NCBI): domain Bacteria; kingdom Bacillati; phylum Actinomycetota; class Actinomycetes; order Pseudonocardiales; family Pseudonocardiaceae; genus Umezawaea; species Umezawaea sp. The sequence continues at coordinate 100,879 of NZ_DBNGPQ010000065.1, forward strand.
GCAGCTGCCCCGCCGACCCGAACGCGGTGAAGGTCTACCGCGCCGACACGACGCCGGGCCTGCCGCTCACCGCGCCGCCCGACCTGCTGCTGGGTGAGGACCGGCACCTGAGTTCCCCGAGCTGGCAGGTCGAGGGCTCCGTGCCGCGGCTGCTGGTCTCCCGCACCAGCGCTCCCACCTGGTTCACCGCGACCCTCCAGGACATCCGCCCCGACGGCTCCGACCCGCGCGACCTCGGTGTGACCGTGCTGCGCGAGGACCCCGAGGCGGTCGACGACCCGAACCTGCTGTTCCGGCCGCGGGCCGGGTTCGACCCGTGGGCGACCCGCCAGTCGTACTCGCCGGACGGTCGGCAGATCCTGCTGAGCCGGTTCGAGGACGAGGGTGGCCAACGGGTGCAGCGCCTGTGGCTGGTCGACGCGGACGGGGGCAACCCGCGCCGGGTGCCCGTCGCAGACCGGCAGCCCGCCGACTGGGAGTTCGACGCGGGCTTCTCGCCCGACGGCCGGTTCATCGCCTTCGCGCGACGCTCTCCCGGCGGGCTGCGGCCTGCGGGCGGCCAGAGCCGGGTCGTGGTCGTCGAGGCCGCCACGGGCGCCGTGGCCGGTGTGCTGAGGCCGCCGCCGGAGGTCTCGGACCAGGAGGACACCCAGCCCGCGTGGTCGCCGGACGGGACCGCGCTCGCGTTCACCCGCGGCATCATCACCGACGGACCCACCGGCGAGGTCCGCGACAACCACATCTGGACGGCGCGCGCCGGGACGCTGGACCAGCAGCGCGATCTGAGCGCGCTGGTGTGCGGCGGCGACTGCCCGGTCACCGACGACAGCTCGGCGTTCAGCCCGGACGGGCGCGAGCTGGTGTTCAACCGCGAGTTCGACGGCTTGCTGCGGGTGGGACTGGCGGACTTGAACTGCGAGGTGCTGCTCGGCGGCGGCTCGTGCGCCGCGCCGGTGATCAACCCTGCTGGGCCGTTCCAACCGCGCGATGCCGCGTACGCCGCGGACGGCCGGATCGCGCTGACCACCCGGCGGGCGGGCGACGCCCGGTCGCCGGAGGAGCTGGCCGTGCTCGACCCCGGCACCGGGGCCCTGAACCGGATCGCCACCCACCTGCCGGGCAGGCAGAAGGAACCCACCTGGCAGCAGTCGGTCGACCTCTCGGTGGACGCGCCGCCTGCGGCGTCGGTCGACGCGGGCCGGACCGCCTCGATCCCGGTGACCGTGCTCAACCGCGGTCCGGCGGCCTCTCCGGGCACCGTGCTGACCGTGGCCGTGCCCACCGGGCTGCGGCTGGTCGGACTGCGCGCGTCGGGCGGAACGTGCGCGGTCGAGGAGTCGCGGTGCGACCTCGGCGTGGTGGCCCCCGGCACGTCGGTGGAGGTGGTGGCCGACGTGGTGGGCGTGGTGCCGGGGACGCACCGGCTGGACTCGTCGGTGGCCGGTGCGGTGCTGGACGCGCTGCCGTCGGACAACGCGGACAACACCGTGGTGACCGTCGGCGAGCCGCCGACCACCACGACCACGCCGACCACCACACGGACCACGACCACGCTGCCGCCGCCCCCGCCCGTCCCGCCCGCCGGTCCCGCCCTGGCCGTCTCGGTGCAACCCGCCCCGTCCTACGTCGGCGGCCGGGCGGTGGTCACCTACACCGTGCGCAACGGTGGCGATTCCCTGGCGACCGGGCTGCGACTGGACTTCCTGCTGCCCGCGCGGGTGCCGGTGGCGGCCGTGCCCCCTGGGTGCGCGCCGACCAGCTGCGTGCTGCCCGACCTCGTGGCGGGCACCACCCAGGTCGTGCAGGTGGTGCTCGCGCCCACCGCGGCGGTGCGGACCGAGGTGCGCGGCGTGCTGCGGACCACCGGCACCGACGCCAACCCGAACGACAACACCGCCGCCGCACCGATGACCGTGCTCCAGCCGAGGATCGTGGCCGTGCCACCGATCGGCGAGCCGGGGTTCGTCACCTCGGTGCGAGGCGTGGACTTCCCGCCCGGCGCTCCGGTCCGGCTGACCTGGACGCCCGGCATCACCGCCTCCGCCGCACCGACGTCGCCGCGCGCGGACGGCCGGTTCACCGCGCAGCTGCTGATCCTGTCCAAGGACCAGACCGGGCCGCGCACGATCACCGCGACCGGCCCCGGCTTCCGCCCCGTCACCACGCCGTTCCTGGTCGTGCCGGGGTCCATCGGGCCGCCGGACATGGTGGCGCGCAGGTGAACCCGACGACGAGGAGGAGGTGCCCGTGATCCACGAGGTGGACGAGGCGATCCGGCGGATGCTGGTCGCGGCGGGTGTGCCCGGCGGCGGGGGCGAGCTGTCGTTCGACGCGCCGACCAAGGACTGGGCCGCTCGGCGCAACGCCCCCACGGTCAACGTGTTCCTGCACGACATCCGCGAGGACGTGATGCGCCGCCACGCGGGCGGCGTGGAGGTCCACGACGACGAGGGCGTGCTGACCGGGTGGTACGGCCCGGCGCGGTGGTTCGAGCTGGCCTACCTGGTGACGGCGTGGACCAACCGCCCGCAGGACGAGCACCGGCTGCTGTCGGAGGTGCTGGCGAACCTCGTGCGCGTCGAGCGGATGGCGAACGAGTGGCTGACCGGGTCGCTGGCGGAGCTGGGGCTGGGCGTCCTGCTGAACTCGGCCCAGCCGCCGGACGGGCGGGCGACCTCGGAGATGTGGTCGGCGCTGGGCGGTGAGCTGAAGCCGTCCATCGACCTGAAGGTCATCGCGCCGCTGGCGGGCGAGTGGACCAAGGCCGGCCCGCCGGTCACCGAGGGAGTGGTGCTGGAGACGGCGGCGCAGTCCGGGGAGCGCGCGCGCCGCCTGCGCTACGAGGGACCGACGACCGCCGGTGGTGACGGGTTCGCGGCCACCAGGCCCAAACCCGCGCCGGGGTCCAGGAGGCGACGCGGAGGGGCGATCCGATGACCGGCGTGGTCGTCCGACCGGCACAGGAGGACGCGGGGCCTGCCACGTCCCCGGAAAGCGCCGACCTGGTCTACCTGTGGGCACGGCTGAGCGCGGTCGAGCGGCGGGTGCGGCAGGCGGTCGCGGCGCTGCGCGCCGTCGACCCCGCGCCGGACGATCCGTACCGCGGCCTGTACCTCACCCCCGAGGCCGTCCGGGGAGTGCTGGCCGCGCCGCGGCAACCGCCGCTCCACGTCCCCGAGCCCGACCCCGAACTGGACGCCCTGGCCGCGCTCGTGCCCGACGCGGGGCCCCGGCTCCTCCGGCTGGCCGCCGGCTTCGGTCTGGCACCGGTCGACCTGGAGTTGCTGCTCGTGGCCGTGGCGCCCGACGTGGACCCGCGCTTCGAGCGGCTCTACGGCTACCTCAACGACGACGTCACGCGCCGCCGGGCGACCGTGGGCCTGGCGCTCCGGTTGTGCGGCGAGCCGATCGCCGGACCGGGGCGGTTCCGCCTCGCGGCGAGCGCACCCCTGGTGGCGGGTGGCCTGGTCGAGGTGCAGGACCCGACGGCGCCCGCGCTGTCCAGGGCGCTGCGCGTACCCGACCGGGTGGTGGCCCACCTGCTCGGCGACGACGCGCCCGACCCGGAGGTGGCGGAGTTCGCGCGCATCGCGCCCGCGGCCGCTGCCCCCGTGGAGGAGTTGCCCGAGCGCCTCGGCGCGGGGCTGCGCGCCGGGATCACCCCGGTGCACCTGCGCGACACCGGCGGCGGCGCGGGCCCGGCGGCGGTCGGCGCGCTGGCCGCGGCCGGACGGGGCGCGGTGGTGCTCGACGTGGCGGCGCTGGCCGACCGGAAGCGCCCCGAGCTGGCCGCGGTGGTCCGCGAGGCCCGGCTGCGCGGAGCGGGCGTGGTGCTCGGCCCGCTGGAGCCGCTGGCGCCCGACGGGGCGCGGGCCCTGCGCGAGCTGGTCGCGCTGGCGGGTGACCTGCCGGTGGTCCTGCACAGCAGGCAGCACTGGGACCCCCGGTGGACCGCGCGGCCCGTGCTGTCGGTGCCCGTGGCGTCGCCGCTGCCCGCGGAGCGGGCCTCGTGGTGGACGCGCGCGCTCGGCGGCGAACCCGCGTTCCTGCCGAACCTGGCCGGCTACCGGCTCGGCTCCGAGGAGATCGACCGGGTGGTGGCCGTGGCAGGCCACCTGGCCACCGTGGAGGGCGAGCCGGTCGGGCTGCGCCACGTGCGTGCCGGGGTGCGGGCGCAGAACGGCGCGGGCCTGGACCGGCTGGCCAGGCGCATCGTGCCCGCCGTCGGCTGGGACGACGTGGTGCTGCCCGAGCGGACCCGGCGGCAGCTCGCCGAGCTGGTCGTGCGGGCCCGGCACCGCGACCGTGTGCTGGGGGAGTGGCGGATGCGCCCCGGCGGCGGTCGCGGACGGGGCGTGGTGGCGTTGTTCGCGGGCGAGTCGGGCACCGGCAAGACGATGTCCGCCGAGGTCGTCGCGGCCGAGATCGGCATGGACCTGTACGTGGTGGACCTGTCCACGGTGGTGGACAAGTACGTCGGCGAGACGGAGAAGAACCTGGAACGGATCTTCACCGAGGCCGCGGGCGTGCACGGGGTGCTGCTGTTCGACGAGGCCGACGCGGTGTTCGGCAAGCGGTCGGAGGTCCAGAGCGCGCACGACCGGTACGCCAACGTCGAGTCGGCCTACCTGTTGCAGCGCATGGAGTCCTTCGACGGCATCGCGGTGCTGACCACCAACCTGCGGTCCAATGTGGACGAGGCCTTCACCCGCCGGATCGACGTGATCGCGGACTTCCCGCTGCCCGACGCGGAGCACCGCTTGGCGCTGTGGGACCGCTGCCTCGGCCCGGCCCTGCCGCGGGCCGGGGACGTGGACCTGGCGTTCTGCGCGGAGCGCTTCGAACTCGCGGGCGGCTCGATCCGCGCGTGCGCGGTGACCGCGGCCTACCAGGCGGCGGCCTCCGACCGCCCGGTGGCCATGGCCGACGTGGTGGCGGCGGTGCACCAGGAGTACCGCAAGCTCGGCAGGCTCGTGCTGGAGAGCGAGTTCGGGCCGTGGTTCGGGGTGACGCGGTGACCTGCTCTTTCCGACGCGGGAGGCGTTGATGCACAAGCACGAGCACGAGCACGAGGGCGGGACCTGCCACCGGGCACAGTCTCCGCAGATCCCGGACGGAGCCGAGCGCGGTGCGGAGGAGGTGCTGAGGCTGCAGCGCCTCGTCGGCAACACGGCCACCACCGGCCTCGTCCAGTCGGTGCTCGACGAGGCCGGGGCAGAGCAGGCCGAGGTGCGGCGGGCGAGCGTGCGGGACGCGGTGAGCGGCTCCGGCCGGCCGGTGCCCGACGACGTGCGGTTCGAGGCGGAGGCGCGACTGGGCGTGGACCTGTCCGGGGTGCGCCTGCACACCGGACAGGCCGCGGAGCGCTCGACGGAGGAGATCGGCGCCCGCGCCTACACCACGGGCAGGCACGTGGTGCTCGGCCGCGGCGGGAATGACTGGAAGACGCTGCTGCACGAGTTCGACCACGTGCGCCAGCAGGCCGAAGGGCGGGTCGAGGGCACCGATCAGGGCAACGGGATGCGGATGAGCGACCCGTCCGACCGGCACGAGCAGGAGGCCGAGGCCAACGCCACCAGGGCGCTGCGCGGCGAGCCGCCCCGGCACGGCGGCGCGTCCGGACACCATCACCACGGCGGCGGCATACCGGTCCAGCGGGCCAGGATCGCGGACGTCCAGCCGGGCCTCGACGCCGACGCGGGCACCCAGATCATGAACAGGCTGCTGTCCATGCTGCTGGTCGTGCCGGTGGCGCTGCCCAGCGGCAGCGGCGCCAGCACCCGGAGGCAGGCGCTGAACATCAGCAGGGGCATCGACCCGAGGCTGACGGACCAGGGGAACGGGACCGGGTTCGCCACGATCACCTGGGACCAGCTGCTCCGCGGCGACGTGGTGCGCATGGCGTACGGCCAGTACGACGTCTTCGTGATGCCTCACGGCGGCGGCGCCCTCGCCGCCGCCACGGACGACCTGAGGGGGATGATCGACTCCAACCTCTTCGAGGGCGACGCGGTCCTCCGGGAGTTCAGCACGGCCCTGATGGAGTGGCTGGTGCGCAGGCGCAGCAACTCCAGCGGCGACGTCGAGGTGGTGACCAACCGGGTCACGACGGACGAGGGCACGGGCGCGGAGGTCACCGTCGGAGGCCGCCCCGGCTGGGACACCAGGGCCAACCAGATCGTGACCGGCTACGACGAGGACCGACGGCACATCATCGCCTGGCACACCATGCGCGGTGCGTTCCGCAACGCCTTCAACGCCGCGCTGACCCCCGGTGAGAACATCAGACAGCGGATGCGGACGCTCCTGAACACCCTGGACTCGGTCGCCACCTGGGCGGAGCTCGACGAGGCCGAGGCGGCCAGCTCGCACAGCAGCGAGAACGGCGACGCGGCCAACAGCCAGTCCAGCAACGTCACCATGGCCGACGCCCCGCCCGCCGCTCAGCAGTCGCCGCCGGGCAGTGGGATGGACATCGACGTGGCGTCCGAGCACGGTTCCTCCCATGCCAGCAGCACGACGTCGGAGCAGCTGCGGGACAGCCTGAGCTCGACCGTCGCCAGGGTGCTGACCATGCTGTCGAACAACCCGTACAACCTGTGGGCCGGTGACGCCATCGCCAACGAGTCGATCAACCGGGTCAGGCAGCAACTCTCGGCCATGATGAACGAGTACACCGACGACCAGGAGCTGATCGACCGGGTCGTTGCCAGGGCCCAGCAGGGTTCGTCGACGCAGAACCAGGACCGGCGGGTGTGGACGCGGGTGCGGGACACACTGGACAGCGTGGACGCCGGCGACGCGCGGAAGTTCATCCAGTCCGTCATCGACTCGTTCGACGTCGACATCCCGATCACCGGAGAGGGCCAGACCTCCAGCACCTACAACGCTCTGGAGGCCCAGGTCGGCGCCGTTCGCAACGTCCTGGCCACCGGCCTCGCCCAGGAGGTGCTGGTCATGTACGACAACCAGCTGCCGGACGACTTCGACTCGCTCATCGCCACCGTGGACAGCTGGTTGCGGCGGTTCCTGCGCCCGGAGGATCTGCAGACCAGTGTCAGCGGCGGCCGCCGCACGGTGGGGCCGCGGCAGCAGGACGAGTGATTCGCGCGCACTTCGCGAGCACCCGTTCGATCCGTCGCCCATGACCGCCCCCCACGCCCCGGCGCCCACCGCGCCGGGGCGCTTCGGTGTGCCCGGACCGCGCGTGTCCCTTCGGGCAACGGCATTGCCCTCGGTCGTGGTCCGCCGACCCTGCCCTTGCCCGCGCGGTCGCAGCAGGCTGTGAAGTGCCAGAGCGGAGCGGAAAGACAGCAGAGCGGAAAGACAGGGGAGCGACCATGCCGCAGTACCTCTCACCGGGCGTCTACGTGGAGGAGGTCCAGTCCGGGGCGCGACCGATCGAGGGTGTCGGCACCGCGGTGGCCGCCTTCGTCGGCTTCGCCGAGCGCGGGCCCTTCCACCGGCCGACCCTCGTGTCGAACTGGAACCAGTACGCCCAGCTCTTCGGCGGCTTCACCGAGGACGCCTACCTTCCGCACGCGATGTACGGCTACTTCGCCAACGGCGGCGGCGCGGCGTACGTGGTGCGCGTCGGCGGCGCCCAGGCGGGGGCCGACCCCGAGCCCGCCGCGCCCGCCCCGGCCGAACTGGGCGGCCTGCACGTCGCGGCGCTGCCCGGCACGGGCTCGGACATCTCGGTCGAGGTGGCCGACGCCGACGGCGAGAACCCCCCGGAGGACCGCTTCAAGCTGCTGGTCAAGCAGGGCGGCAAGGTGGTGGAGACCCACGACGTCTCCACCAGGAAGAACGTCAAGAACTACGTCGCCACGCAGGTGTCCGAACGCTCCAAGTTCATCCGGGTGACCGAGCGGTCCGGCGGCGCACTGGCGCGTCCGGACAAGCAGCAGGTCACGCTGCCCGACACGCCGGCCCCGTCGAAGGCGGTGGCCAAGCTGGACACCGGGGAGTACCTCGGCGACCCGGAGGCGCGCACCGGCATGGGTGGCCTGGAGAGCGTCGACGAGGTCACCATGGTGGTGGCGCCGGACCTGATGAGCGCCTACCAGCGCGGCCTGATCGACCTGGAGGGCGTCAAGACCGTCCAACTGGCGATGATCTCGCACTGCGAGCAGATGGGCGACCGGGTCGCGCTGCTCGACGCGCCGCCAGGGCTCACCGCGCAGAAGGTCCGGGCCTGGCGGATGGACGACGCGAACTACGACTCCAAGTACGCCGTCCTGTACTACCCGTGGATCAAGGTCTTCGACCCGGCCGGCGGGCGCAACACCCTCGTGCCGCCCGCCGGGCACATCGCGGGAGTGTGGAGCCGCAACGACGACGAGCGCGGCGTGCACAAGGCGCCCGCCAACGAGGTCATCCGCGGCGCGGTGGACCTGGAGATCAACGTCAGCAAGGGCGAGCAGGACCTGCTCAACCCGATCGGCGTCAACTGCGTGCGCTCGTTCCCCGGTCGCGGCATCCGGGTCTGGGGCGCCCGCACGCTGTCCTCCGATCCGGCGTGGCGCTACCTCAACGTGCGCCGGCTGTTCAACTACCTGGAGGAGTCGATCCTGCTGGGCACGCAGTGGGTGGTGTTCGAACCCAACGACGACCGCCTGTGGGCCAGCATCCGGCGCAACATCACCGGTTTCCTCACCGAGCAGTGGCGGCGGGGCGCGCTGTTCGGCCGCACCCCGGCGGAGGCCTTCTACGTCAAGTGCGACCGGGAGAACAACCCGCGGGAGTCGATCGACCTCGGCCAGGTCGTGTGCGAGATCGGCGTGGCGCCGGTCAAACCCGCCGAGTTCGTGGTCTTCCAGCTGTCGCAGTTCTCCGACAGCACCAGCCTCGTCAGCGAATGAGCCGTCCCGCGCGGGCGCGTGAACCAGAAAGGCGGCACCACCCATGGCAGAGGGCGATGCTCTTTCCACCCACATCTTCGGCGTCCAGCTCGGCGGGTTCACCGTCGAGTCCCTCCAGGAGGTCAGCGGGCTGACCGTGGAGGAGGACGTCGTCGAGGTCTCCCAGGTCACCTCGACCGGCAAACCGGTGCTGCGCAAGCAACCCGGTGCGCAGAAGGGTGGTGAGGTGACGCTCACCAGGGGCTTGGACCAGAGCGTCACGTTCACCAACTGGCTCAAGGAAACCCTGGAGAAGGGCGCGGTCACCGCGGCCCGACAGGACATCACCATCGAGGTCAAGGACACCGAGGGCAACACGGTCCGCCGGATGACGCTCTTCCGCGCGTGGGCCAGCAAGTGGGAGGGCCCCTCGTTCAAGGCGGGCGAATCCAGTGCCGCCACCGAGAAGGTGACCCTCGTGTTCGAGGAGATCACGGTCGAATGAGGCGGCGGACGATCGCGCTCGACCAGCTCGACGAGCTGGTCGAGCCCAGCGACGAGCCGGAGCGGTCGGCCGCGCCGAGCGCGCACGGCGGCCTGCGCACGGAGTTCGACTTCGAACTGCCGCGGGGCTACGTGGACCCCGACGGCGTGGTGCACCGGCACGGCCGGATGCGCCTGGCCACGGCGCGCGACGAGCTGCGGCCCCAGATCGACCTGCGGGTCAAGGAGAACCCCGGCTACCTCAGCGTGGTGCTGCTCAGCCAGGTCATCACCCGGTTGGGCACGGTCCGCGAGGTCCACGCCGGGGTGGTGGAGCAGATGTACGCCACCGACATCGCCTTCCTCCAGGACTTCTACCGGCGGATCAACAGCGAGGGCCACACCAGGGCGGGTGTGTCCTGCCCGTCGTGCGGCACCGCGTTCGAGGTCGACCTCGCCGGTGGTCGCCTGGGGGAATCGTGACGTACGCGGCCGACCGGCTGCTCGAAGAGGTCGCGTACGTGGCCTACCACTTCCACTGGCCGCGCGAGGAGATCCTCGACCTGGCGCACCACGAGCGCCAGAGCTGGGTCCGCGAGATCGCGCGCATCAACACCAGGGTGAACGAGGGGAGGTGACCCGGTGGGGTTCTTCCGGGATCGGTGGCGGCGCGGTTCCCGCGCCGCGCGGGAGCCGGTGGCCGCGCGGGTCACCGCTTCGGCGGCACCGGAGCGTCCCGCGTGGGACGGCGGGTGGCGTGCCGTCGCGCCGCTGAGCGGGGTGATCCAGCGCAGCGGCATCGCCGTCGGCGACGGGCTGGGCTTCCGGGACGGGTTGGCGTCCTGGCGGGACCACCGGTTCGGCGGCGAGCTGGGGCACTCGGTGCACGCCGACGCCCCAGCCGGGTTGGTCGGCGGGATGACCGGTCCGGAGGTGGCCGAGCGGTCCCGGTACTCCGGTGGCGGACCGCTGCTGGTGGCCTGGCGCCGGGAGAGCGAGGAGGCGGTCGGTCCTGCGCGGACGGGGGTGTCCGGTGACGTGGTCGAGGCGGCCGTGCCGAAGGCTCCTCGTGCCGGTGCCGCGCCGCTGGTGCGGCGGAGTGCGGTCGGCGGGTCGAAGCCCTCCGGTGGAGGGCGTTCGACCGGGTCGTCCGGTGGTGGCGCGACCGGGTGTTCCGGTGGTGCGGCCGGGTCTTCCGGTGCTGGTGCCGCGGTGGAGTCTTCGAGCACCGGTGGCGCGGTGGTCGGCCCGACGTCGTCGGGTGGAGGCGAGGCCGTGGCCGCTGCCGTGGCGTTGCGCGCCGGTGGGGTGGTGATGGGTTCGGCAGGGTCCGGCGCCGGGCGGACGGGTGGGGCGAGGTCGACGGGTGGCATCGCCGAGGTGGTCCGGTTGCGACCGGTCCGGCCGCCGTTGACCGTCGCCGGGCGGCCGGTGATGCCGGTCCGCTCGCTGCCCGTGGTCGGTGGTGCGGCGGGGAAGGACCCGAGCGTGCCGGTGGCCCCGGCGGGCGGGCGGCCCGGGCCCGCGGAGGCCGCGCCGAGGCCGAGATCCGTGCCGGTGCTCGGGGAACCGTTGACCGCGATGCCGCCGACGGCACAGGTGCCGTTCGGAGCGGCGGGCTCGTCGTCGGTGCCGCGGTCGAACCCACCCGGCGTCGGTGGGCCGACACCGGTGGTCCGGTCGGTGGCGGCTCAGGCCGGCGGTCCGCCCGCGGTGCAGCGCGGCGCGGGACCGAAGCCCGACGCGGCGCCGCGACCCGAGCGGGGCACCGGGATCGGCGCACCCCTCGCGGGACTGCCGGCCACCGCGACCCCGGCGGGGGCACGTTCGCCGAAGCCCGCGGCCGGTGGGGCGAACGCACCGGCCGTGCGGGGTTCGGCGGCTGACGAGCCGGAGTCGTCCCCGAGCGGTGGGTCGTCTTCCCGGCGGGCGACCACGGCGGGCGGACCGGTGCGGCGCGCCGGTGACGGGCGCGGCCCGCTCCCGGGAGCGGAGGTGCTGCCACCGCTGGGGGTGGACCGCCCGGTGCGGCGTGCGCTCGACGGCACGATGCCGACGGCGCGGCGGTCCGGCGACGCGTTCACGACCGACCGGGCACCGGCCGGACCGGGTGCGACCCGGCTGCCGGTGGTGCCGGTGACCCGGCTCCCGGCCGGGGAGGCGACCGTCCAGCGGTCGCCGACGCCTGCCGCGCGGGCGGGGGCCGGGACGCACGGGGGTTCCGCGGCGCACGCGGCACCCGGTGGTCCCGTGCCCTCCGGGGCGCACGGGGGCTCCGCGGCGCACGCGGCACCCGGTGGTCCCGTGCCCTCCGCGGCGCACGTGGGCTCCACGGGGCCCGCGGCGGATGAGCCTCACCGGTCCACACCACGGGGCGGAACGCACGGTCCGCGGGTGCTGCCCCTGATCGCTCAACGGCCCCTCACCACCAGCACCGCCGCAGGGCTGCCCCAGCCGGTGCGGCGCGCGGCGGGGCGGCCCGTGGTCCGCCCGCGGTGGGCGGGCGCCGGGCGGGAGGCGACCGGTTCGGATCCCGCGCCGACGGCGCGCCTGCGGTCCGCGGACCGGGGAGTCCCGGCGGACGGTGGTCGCGGGTCGGTCGGTCGACGCACGGCCGCGCCGAGGCCTACCAGCTCCGGCGAGACGTCCCCGCGGACGCGGTGGTTCAGCCGCCCGAACGCGCCGACGCCGGTGGTGAAGGGGCGGGCGGGCGCGCACGGGCCGACCGGTTCGGGCCGGGCGCGGCCGGGCGGCACGGCCCCGAGCGCGGCACCGGCATCAACCTCCGCGGCGACCCCGACCCCGGCAGCGACCTTCGCGCCGAGCCCGTCACCGACCTTCGCGCCGACACCAACACCGATGCCGACGCCGACCTTCGCGCCGACCCCGAACTCGACCCCGATCTCGACCCCCACGCCGATCTCGGCACCGACCTCGATGGCGTCGTCGGTGGCCGTCCAGCGGGCGACCGGTCCCGCCTCTCACCCCCACGTCCAGCGGCACGTCGGCCGTTCGCCCCGACCCGCGGGGAGCGGCGCGCCCGCCGTGGTGCGGCCGACGCCGCCCCGACCGCTCGACGGCGGCCCGAAGCTCCCGGCGGTCGCACGCCCGCACCCGACCGGCGTGCCGACCCCGATCGGCCGGGACCGCGCATCGAGCGACCCGGCGGCTCCGCGACCGACCTCGGCCCCCGTCCCGGTGAGGTGGTCGGCGGGCGCGCAGGTGCAGCGGGCACCGGCAGGCGCGTCGTCGGACCCCGAACCGAGGATGCCAGGGGCCTGGCCCGAGGCCCCGGTGACCGAGCCCGCGCGCTCCACCCGCCCGAAGCGGGTCGACCCGGATCTCGACGAACTGGCCCGCAGGCTGCTCGACCCGCTCGGCAGGCTGCTGCGCGCCGAGCTGCGCCAGGGCCGCGAACGCACCGGCCGACTGCACGACCGCCGCCGTTGACCGGCCCGAACGAGGAGCACTTCCATGAGCGACGACGTCTTCGCCAGCAGCGTCTTCTTCCGGTTGACCATCGCCGACGACGACCTCGGCATGTTCCACACCTGCGACGGCCTCGGCGCGACGGTGGAGGTCGAGCAGTACGCCGAGGGCGGCAACAACGGGTTCAGCTGGAGCCTGCCCTCGCGCATCACCTGGTCCAACATCACCATGACCCGCCCGGTGACCGGTGACTCGGCCAAGGTCCTCAAGTGGTTCAACGAGGTCATCAAGGAGGCCGACCGCGAGGACGGCGAGATCGTCGCGCTGGCCCCGGACCTGACCCCGATCGTCAGCTGGCAGGTGATGGGCATCATCCCGATCCGCTGGCAGGGGCCGACCTTCGACCCGAGCCGGTCGCAGGCCGCCGTGGAGACGCTGGAGTTCGCCCACGAGGGCCTCCAGGCGTCCAGCGACGACTGAGCGCGGCGACGGGAGGAGGCGGACCGTGGCATCGAAGGTCGGGGTGATCGCGGGCAAGGCGGGCAAGGCGGCGAAGGCGTACTTCGGTTCGGGCCTCGTCAAGGCGCAGCTGGTGATCATGGAACCGCCCGCCAGGAGCGGTGCCAAGCCGGGGGCGCGGTTGGCCACGGTCAAGTTCCAGTTCAACCCGAACAAGTTGGCGCTGAGCAAGAGCGTCGAGTGGCGGCGGAAACCGGCGCGGATGGCGGGCCAGGCGTCGCTGCCGGAGTTCGTCGGCAGCGGGCCGCGGTCGTTGAGCGTGGACGTGTTCCTGGACGCGACCGCCGAGCACGACAACTCGGTGGAGGAGCGGGTGGAGAAGCTGATGATCGCCTGCGTGCCCACGAAGGCCAGCCTGCGCAAGAAGAAGCCCGCGAGCCCGTGGGTCCGCTTCGAGTGGGGCACCGCCACGTCGGTGTCCTTCGACGGCGTGCTGTCCAGCCTGTCGGTGGACTACTCGCTGTTCGACGTGGACGGCAAGCCGCTGCGCGCCACCTGCTCGCTGGCCATCGAGGAGGCGGGGGCGGGCACGCCCGGCCAGAACCCGACGTCCGGCTCGCGCGAGGCCCGGCGGACGCACCGGGTGGTCGCCGGGGACAGCCTGCCGCAGCTGGCGTGGCGCGAGTACGGCGACGCGACGGCCTGGCGGGTGATCGCGGAAGCCAACGACATCGACGACCCCATGGTCCTGGTCCCCGGCACGGAACTGCTGGTACCGGGTGTGGCGGGAGAGACAGGGGAGGACCGATGACCGGGCCGGACGTGGAGGGCGACAACATCGCCGCGAGCGCGCTGGTGCGCGCGAACGGCATCCCGCTGATCGCCGAGGCCGACCAACTGGTCCGCTGCGTGGTGGACGAGAACGTCGGCCTGCCCGACTGCGCCGTGCTGACGTACTCCGACGAGAAGAACGATCTGCTCAAGGAGACGCGCATCACGATCGGCACCGAGCTCGTGGTGTCGCTGGCGGCCTCGAGCGTCACCACCACCGAGCAGGTGTTCTCCGGCGAGGTCACCGCGCTGGAGCTGGACCGCGACCGCACCGGCCAGTACACCGTGATCCGGGCGATGAGCCGGGCGCACCGCCTGATGCGGGGTCGCAAGGTCCAGGCGTTCCGCAACATGTCGGCGGCGGCCGTCGTGCGGAAGGTCGTCAAGGACGCCGGGTTGACCGCGGGCAGGCTCGACGTCGCGGGCGTCACCTACCAGCACCTGAGCCAGGCGGGCGTGTCGGACTGGGACTTCCTCCAGATGCTCGCGCGGGAGCACGACGCCGTGGTCCGGGTCGACGAGACGGGGCGGCTGGAGTTCGTCAAGCTCACGTCGGCGAGCAAGGCGCCCAAGCCGAAGACGACGAACGACCCGCACGTGCTGGAGCTCGGCGAGAACACCGTCGCGCTGCGCGCCGTGCTGACCACCGCGGACCAGGCCAACGGCGTCGAGGTGCGCGGCTGGGACGTGGCCACCAAGAAGGCGCTGGTCGCGGTGTGCCCCAACACCTTGAGCAAGACCGTCAGGCCTGGTTTGAAGGCGAGCGAGGCCAACGCGGCCTTCCGCACCCAGGCGCCCCTGCTCGTCACCGACACGCCGTACGCCACGCAGGCCGAGGCGACCCGAGCGGCGCGCTCGCTGGAGGCGTCCACCAGCGCGGGCTACGGGGAACTGGAGGCCGTCGTCACCGGCAACCCCAAGCTCCGCGCGGGCGACCCGGTGGCGCTGACCAACTCCGGCAAGGACTTCGACGGCGCCTACACCGTGACCGCGGCGCGGCACGTGCTGGAGCCCGAGACCGGCTACTACACCACGCTGACGGTCAGCTCCTCCTACGACCGCTCGCTCGCGGGCCTGGTCACCGGCGGCAACGCGCCTGCCCGCAGCCCGCGCATGCCCGGCCTGGCCACCGGCATCGTCACCGACATCAAGGAGGCGGGCGGCCAGCGCGGCTGGGTGCGGCTGACGTTCCCGTGGCTGGACGACAAGTACGTCACCGACTGGGTGCGCACCGTGCAGTGGGGCGGGGCGGGCGGCGGCGGGGTGTTCAGCCCCGAGGTCAACGACGAGGTGCTGGTCGGGTTCGAGCAGGGCAGCCTGGACCGGCCCTACGTGATCGGCGGGCTCTACAACGGCGTGGACAAGCCCTCGGCGCACGACCTGCCGCTGGTGGACGGCAGACGCGGCAAGGTCAACCGCCGCTCACTGGTCTCGCGCACCGGCAACCGGGTGGAACTGCTGGACGGCACGGTGCGGTCGGGTGTCCGGCTGGCCTCCGGCGACAAGCGGTTGGAGGTCGTGCTCGACGAGAAGCGCAACAAGATCGACCTGTTCGTGCGCGGACCGGGCGGCGCGCGCGTGCTCAGCTCGGTGTCGCTGACCAGCACCGGCATCACCATCGACGCCGGGCAGGGCGTGCTCACGCTCAAGGGCGCCCTCATCAAGCTCAACTGACCACGTGAGGAGATCGCGACATGCCCACCGCTGCCAGACAGGGCGACAAGACGCTGCACGCAGGCACCATCGGCCCGCCGCTGAACCCGCTGTCGGCGGCCCGGCTGATGACGGTGCTGATCGAGGGCAAGCCCGCCGCGACGATCAACTGCGTGCACGTGTGCGCCGTGGTGCCGCACAACGCGGCCCCCAACATCATCCTGATCTCGCCGACCATCGCACGCCGCGGCGTCCTCATCGGGGGCCTGGCCGCCGCCGCGGCCATGGACGAGACCACCTGCAAGGCCAAGCTGGCGCCGCGCCCCGGCACGGTGCAGATCGGGGGTCCCCTGTGAGCGCCGACTTCATCGGACGCGGCTGGGGCTTCCCGCTGCGGGCGGGCGCCACCGGCGGCATCGGCATGGTCGACCGCGACCAGGAGATCCAGGAGGCCATCCGGCTGGTCCTGGGCACCGCGCCCGGCGAACGCCCGATGCGCCCGGAGTTCGGCTGCGGCATCCACGACCTGGTGTTCGCCACGGCCGACGGTGCGACCGCCGGGCGCATCTCGCGCGAGGTGCGCGCCGCCCTGGACCGGTGGGAGCCGCGCATCGACGTGGCCGACGTGGTCGTGGCGTTCGACTCGGTCGACGTCGGCACGCTCTACATCGAGATCCACTACACCGTGAAGTCCACGAACGACCAGCGCAACCTGGTCTTCCCGTTCTACACGATCCCCTCCGAGGAAGGGGAGGCGGGCTGATGGCGTTGCCAGCGCCCAACCTGGACGACCGGCGCTTCCAGCAGTTCGTGGACGAGGCCAAGCGCTACGTCCAGCAGAGCTGTCCGGAGTGGACGGACCACAACGTGTCCGACCCCGGCATCACCCTCATCGAGACCTTCGCGCACATGGTCGACCAGCTGGTCTACCGGCTCAACCGGGTGCCGGAGAAGAACTACCTGGCGTTCCTGGACCTGCTGGGCGTGCGGCTGTTCCCGCCCACGGCGGCCCGCGCCCTGGTGACGTTCTGGCTGTCCGCGCCGCAGGTGGAGACCGTGTCGCTGCCCGCGGGCACCGAGGTGGCGACGGTGAGCACCGAGTTCGCCGAGGCGATCGTGTTCGCCACCACCGGGGAGCTGCCGATCGTGCCCTGCGAACTGGCGCGCCTGGTCACGCGGTCCGCGTCGGGCGAGCACACCGACCGCACCCGAGACCTGGAGTCGGGCAAGGACGTGGCGTGCTTCCAGGCCTCGCCCGTGCCCGGTGACGCCACCCTGTTCGGGCTCACCGCCGCCGTGCCGAACTGCGCGGTGGTGCTGAGGCTGGAGAGCCGGGTCGAGGGCGTCGGTGTCGACCCGCGGCAGCCGCCGCTGGTGTGGGAGGCGTGGGACGGCGGGGACTGGGTCGCCTGCGAGGTGGACGAGGACGGCACCGGCGGTCTCAACCGGCCGGGTGAGGTCCTGCTGCACGTGCCGGGCGGCCACACCATGTCGGTGGTCGCCGGCCGGCGTGCGGGCTGGCTGCGCTGCCGGGTCACCGAACCGGTGCCCGGCCAGCCGTTCTACTCGGAGTCCCCGACGGTCCGCGAGGCCGAGGCCTACACCATCGGCGGCACCACCGCCGCCGAGCACGCCGAGACCGAGGCGGACGTGCCGCTCGGCGAGTCCGCGGGCGTGCCCGGCCAGCGGTTCACCGCGCCCAGGGCCCCGGTGCTGCTGGACGGCGACCCGGTGGTCGTGCGGGTCTCGGCGGGCGAGGGGTGGGAGGACTGGGCGGTGGTGGAGGACTTCGGCCTGTCCGGCCCCGACGACCGCCACGTGGTGCTCGACGCGTCGAGCGGCGAGTTCCTGTTCCCGCCCGCGGTGCGCGAGGCGGACGGGACGCTGCGCCGCTACGGCGCGGTGCCGCCCAAGGGCGCGGTGCTGAGGGTGCCGCGCTACCGCACCGGCGGTGGCCGGTCGGGCAACGTGGCGCGCGGCACGATCTCGGTGCTGCGCAGCTCGGTGCCCTACGTCTCGGCGGTGGAGAACCGGGAGGCCGCGATCGGCGGGGTGGACGCCGAGACGGTGGCCGAGGCGAAGGTGCGGGCGCCCAACCAGTTGCGGGTGCAGGACCGCGCGGTCACCGCGGAGGACCACGAGCTGATCGCGCGGCAGGCCGCGCCGTCGCTGGCGCGCGTGCGCTGCCTGCCGGTGGAGGGCGAGGTGGGGGCGGCGCGGGTGCTGGTGGTGCCCGACGCGGTGGCCGACGAGGGCGACCGGTTGCGGTTCGAGCAGCTTGTGCCCTCCGACGAGGTGCTGGCCGCGGTCTCCCGCCGGTTGGACGAGCGGCGCCTGCTCGGTACCCGGCTGGTCGTGGAACCGCCCCGCTACCAGGGCATCACGGTGGTGGCCCGGCTCACCGCGACCGACGTCAACCGGGTCCGCGAGGCCGCGCTGGCCGCGCTGCACCGCTACCTCAACCCGCTGCGCGGTGGACCGGACGGCGTCGGGTGGGACTTCGGCAGGCCGGTGCAGTTCGGTGAGGTGTTCTCGGTGCTCCAAGCGGTGCCGGGGGTGCTGCTGGTGGACGAGATCCGGATGTTCCCGGCGAACCCGATCACCGGGGTGCGGGGTGCGCCGGTGGACCGGCTGGACGTCGCGCCCAACGCGCTGGTCTTCTCCCACCAGCACCAGGTCGAGGTAGGCGCGTCGTGACCAGGGCCGCGCTGCCGGAGCTGCCGAGCAGGCACCCGCTGGGGGACATGCTGCCCGCGCTGTTCGCGGCGGACGACTTCGCGCAGCGGTTCACCTCCGGTCTGGACGCCGTGCTGTCGGCGGTGCTGTCCACCCTGGACAACCTGCCGGCCTACCTGGACCCCGGACTGGCACCGGAGGACTTCCTGGCGTGGCTGTCGTCGTGGGTGGCGGCAGGGCTGGACCCGGCGTGGCCGGAGCCCCTGCGGCGCGCCCTGGTGCGGCGGGCCGTGGAGCTGCACCGCAAGCGCGGCACGGTGTCCGGGCTCGTCGAGCGGTTGGAGATGTCGTTGGGGGTGCGCGCGGACGTGGCGGACGGTCCGGGGGTGCGCTGGTCGGGCACGCCCGACGCGCCGCTGCCCGGTCCGGCGGTCGACGTGGTCGTGGTGCGGGTGTGGCCGGGGTCGTCCGGTCCGGTGGATCGGGACCGGGTCGAGGCGCTGGTCGGCGCGGTGTGCCCGGTGCACGTCCGGTGCGCGGTCGAGGTGCTGGCCGGGCCGCCCGCGGGTGGGGGGTGATGGCCGTGGTGCGCTCGTGCCCGCAGTGCGGCGCGTCCGTGCGGGACGGCGACGACTTCTGCGGCAACTGCGGCACCTACCTGGGGTGGACCGCCGAGGCCGCTCGGTCGGAGCGAGCCGGTGCGGGCGGGGTGACCGGGACGGCCTCGGCGGTGGGGACGGGAGCGGAGCAGGCCGCGCACCAGGCTCCGGTCGTGCGGGAGGTCCCGACCGGGCAGCAGGCCGTGGTGGGGGAGTCGGCGGGCGGGCAGTCGGCGGGCACGGACGGACGGGCGGCCGACGGGGAAGCGGACGCGGGCGGCGATCCGGACGACGACCGGGACCCGGCGGCCGGGGAGCGACCGGCGGCGGGGCGGTCGGAGGAGGACCACCTGGCGTCCCGGATCGGGACGGCCATCGGGGAAGGACCCTCCGACCAGGCGGAGCTGGGCTCGGCGGTCGGTCTGCAACGTGAGCCCGAGGACCCGGCCACCGCTCGGCCAGGCCTGTGGGCCCGCTGGCGCGCGTGGGTCCGGTCGCGCTTCGGGAAGGACGGCGGGACGTCGACCACCGACGAACTCGACGCCCGCGCCACCGCTGCCGGGAGCAGGCCCGAAGCCGCTCGGGTCCGGACGGCCGCCGGATCGGAGGTGGCGGTGGGCGAAGGTCCGTCGACCGTGGTGCTGGGCCCTGTTCTGCCGGGGAGACCGGAGGCCAAGCGCCCGCTGCCCACCTCCGGCGGCGAGATCGAGGTGGACGGCCCGCCCTGCCCGGTGTGCGGCACCACCAACCCGCCGGGCCGCCGGTTCTGCCGCCGGTGTGCCACACCGCTGGATGGCGGGACCGCGGTCGCCGTCGCGGGTCGCCGCCGACGCGCGCGCCGCGGCGACACCTCCCGGTGGCTGCGCAGGCTGGCCGCGCTGCTCGTGGTCGCCGCGGTGGTGGTCGCCGGAATCGTGTTCTACCCGAAGGCGGCGGATCTGTTCGAGGACCTGCGCGACCGGCTGGCCGACCCCGTGCCGGTCGCGCCCGCGCGCACCTCGGCCACCGCCGAGGTGCCCGACCACCCGGCGTCGGCCGCCGTCGACGGGTTGTCGAACCGGTACTGGGGAGCGCCCGCCGTGGGCGACGCGATCGAGTTCACCTTCGACCAGCCGTTCCGGCTGCTGTCGGTGGTCGTGCACACGGGCGCCTCGGCGCAGCCCGAGCAGTTCCGCGAACAGGCCCGGCCCACGGCCGTGGACCTGGTCGTGACCGGCTCCGGGGGCGTTTCCCGCACGATCGCGGTGGCGCTGAACGACCAGCCGGGCCCGCAGCGCACCGACACCGGCATCAGCGACGTCATCGCGGTGCGCCTGGTCGTGAAGTCCGCCGCGGGACTGGGCGCGGGCAGGTGCGTGGCGCTCGGCGAGGTCGAGTTCTTCCGCCGCCCGTGACCGGGACCGGTGCGGTGCGGTGCGGGGGATTGGCGGCGGAGTCGGCGCGAGGGCCGTGAAGAACTCTTGTAGACGCGTTGGAGAGCGCGTGAAGCCGCGCCTCGCAGACTCGGGATCGGGAACCGGACCTGTGGAGGCAGCGGTGGAACGAGTTCGGGTCGTCGTCCAGACGGCGGATCACCTGAGCATGGCGGGGTTGACCAGCTACCTCGGCGGGCGGGCCGAGATCGAGGTCCTGGACTGGGACCAGCGGGCGACGGCGAACGTGGTCGTGGTCGCCGTCGACCGGATCAGCCCGGAGGTGCTGACCGGACTGCGGCGGGTGGCCACCGACATCGGGGCGCCGGTGGTGCTGGTGCTCGACGAGGTCGGCGAGAGGGACGTGCTCGCCGCGGTGGAGCACCGGGTGGTGGCGATCCTGCCCCGCACCGCCGCGACCGGCGCGGGAGTCCTGCGCAGTGTTCTGGCGGCGGCCTCGGGCGGCGGGGTCATGCCGCCCAGCCTGGTGGCGGAGCTGCTCAAGCACGTGGAGCGGCTCCAGCGGGCCCTGGTGTCGCCGGACACGAGCGTGCCCAAGCTGACGCCGCGCGAGGCCGACGTGCTGCGGTTGATGGCCGACGGTCTGGGCACCGCCGAGATCGCGGACAGGTTGTGCTACGCCGAGCGCACGATCAAGAACGTCTTCTACGGGTTGACCACCAGGCTCAACCTGCGCAACCGGCCGCACGCGGTCGCCTACGCACTGCGGAAGGGGATGATCTGAGGTGGACGAGGCCCTGGCTGCCAAACGGGAACGTGCCCGGCCGAGACGGGTGGTGTACCTGGTGCGGCGAGGAGCGCGGGAGACGACCGGGGCGCGGGTCGCCCGGCCGGGCAGGGACTGGGTGATGTCGGCCGATGGGGTGATCGGCGCCCCGGCGGAGGGGGATGAGTAGCACTCCACCCGCGGAGGGGCGGGGCGGACTCGCCGCGGGCACGGCGCCGCGCCGCAGGAGGAGGGACCGGGGATGTGCTGACGTGCCGCGTGGAGTGGACGGATCGGGGATGTGCTGACGTGCCGCTCAGTGTGGACGGATCGGGGATGTGCTGACGTGCCGCTCAGTGTGGACGGACCGGGGGTGCGCCGACGTACCGCGCCGAGCGGACGGATCGGTTGCGCACCACCGGTCGCCTGGTCGACGACCGGGGCCGGTGATGGCGGGACAGCGCGTCGGTGCTCAGCCGACGCGGGTGGTGGCCCGGCGGACGTCCCACGCCGCGCCCAGGCCGCGGTAGAGACCGACCGCCTCGCGCAGCGCCGCGCCGGCCTCAGGATCCCGCCCCCGTCGGGCGAGCAGGACCGCGCGGTCCTCCAGCGTCTGCGCCGACTCGAACACCCGGCCCACCGAGCGGTAGTGCGCGGCGACCTCCGTGAGCCCGTCCGGGTCCTCCGCCAGCACGCAGCGGCATCGCCGCGCCGCCGCGGCGGCCCTGGCCGCGATCGGTTCCCTGGCCGCCTCGGCCTCGCAGGCCTCGACGGCGGCGCGGGCCGTCGCCCGGTCGTCGCAGTCGAGCGCCACCCGGACCAGATCGGGCAGCCACTGGTGCCGCAGCATCATCTGGGCGTAGCGGGTGTCGAGGATCCCGCCCAGCAACCCGATCGCGTCGGCGTGGTCGCCGTTCCGGTACGCCGCGGCGGCCCGTGCCGCCACCAGGAAGTCGCAGTTCTCCCGGTTCGCCGCGGTCGCCAGGGGCAGCGTGAGACCCGCGTGCAGGTGCCGCCTGAGCGCCAGGTCGTCGTCCCGGTGCGCGGCGATCAGCGCGGCGACGCCGTGCAGCAGCATCAACCCGCCCTCGCGCAGGCCGAACCCGGTGATGCCCGAGTGGTCCCCGAGCGCCGCGCCGAGGCGGTCCACCGCCTCGTTCCACCCGCCGAGCCAGAACTGGTGAACGGCCGCGCCGACCTGGAGGGCCGCCACGGGCGCGCCCTGCTTGGCCGCGTCGAACGCCAGCCGCACCGCGTCGGTCGCCTCGTCGAGCCGGTCCAGGCACTGGAGCGTGAACACGCGGTTGTCCAGCAGCACCAGCTTCAGGTCGGTGAGGCTGACGTCGGTGCCCACCACGTCCAGCGCCCGGTCCAGGTAGGCGAGCGCGCTCACGTAGTCGCGCCGCGCCGCGTCGACCTGCCAGAGCACCTCCAGGGACTGGCCGATGGCGAACGGGTCGGCCGCGCGTTCCCCGACCTCGATGGACTCGCGCGCGCTCGTCGCCGCCGCGTCGAGGTCGTCGAGCCCGGCGCGCTGCACCAGCGCCAGCAGCGACAGCAGCCGGGCCCGCCACGCGTCGGGCAGCGCCGGGTCGGCCAGCGTGTCCCGCAGCGACGTCAGCGCCTGCTCCGGCCGTGACGCGCGGAAGGGGACGTAGGCCGTCGTCCACTGGACCTCC
Organism: Umezawaea sp.; assembly: GCF_057122925.1. Taxonomy (NCBI): domain Bacteria; kingdom Bacillati; phylum Actinomycetota; class Actinomycetes; order Pseudonocardiales; family Pseudonocardiaceae; genus Umezawaea; species Umezawaea sp. The sequence goes on from NZ_DBNGPQ010000065.1 coordinate 123,670, forward strand.
GCGATCCGGTCCGGGTCGCGCAGCCGCGGCAGGGCCCGCCGGGCGTGGTCCTCGGCCTCGGCGTCCCGGCCGATCCGGAACAGCGCGCTGCTCAGGTGCGCCCGCAGCGTCGCGGCGCGCTCGTCGGGCACGGCCGTGGACCGCAGCGCCCGCCGCAGCAGCTCGACCGCGACCAGCGGCGCCTCGCAGACCAGCGCGGGCGCCCGCACCAGCAGCCAGTCCACCACCCACGCTCCGACGTCCCCGGACGCGGCCAGCAACTGCTCGGCCACGTGGTCGACCGGTGCCCCGGCCTGCGCGAGCGCCTGCGCGGCCTGCTGGTGCAGGACGTCGCGCAGCGCCGCGGGTGTCCTCTCGTGCAGCGCCTGCCGCAGCACCGGGTGCCGGAACGCGATGCGCGTCCCGGCATCGCGCAGCACCCCCGCCGCGGCGGCCTCCTCGAACGGCGTCACCAGGTCCGCCACCGGGCGGCCCAGCACGACGGCCAGATCGTCGACCGAGAACTCGCAGCCCAGCAGCGCCGCCCACCGCAGCACCTCGCGCGTGGGGGCGGAGACCAGGTCCAGGCGCCCGTCGACCGCGGACACCAGCGAACCGGGGACCCGGTCGAAGGCGTGCTCGTCCACCTCGGCCACGTCGGTGCCGACGACCACCAGCCGCTCGCGCAGCAGGGCGTCCGCGACCTCCCGCACGCACAGCGGGTTGCCGCCCGTCCGCGCGGCGATCTCGCGCAGCGCCGGACCGGGCGGTGCGCCCACCCGCCGCCGGACGATGTCCGCCACGTCCGCGTCCGCCAACGGCGCCAGGTCCAGCACCACGCCACCACCGGACTCCGTGACGCGGCGCAGGCGGGCCACCTCCGGCCGGTGCGGCACCGGGCGCGCCGCGCCCAGCAGCAGCAGCGGTAGGTGCCGGGTCAGCGCGCCGAGCCTGCGCCACACCTCGGTGCTGGCCTCGTCGGCCCACTGGAGGTCGTCCAGCACCAGCACCAGGGGTGCGTCGGCGCACAGCGCCTCCACCAGGGCCACCAGCCGGTCGACGCCGACCGCGACCGGGTCGCCGCTCGCGAAGATCGATCCGACGGACTGCCGCTCGCGCAGCACCCGAGCCACGGCCGCGCGCCGCGGGTCGGCGGCGGCGGGATCCACGTCCAGGGCGTCCAGAGCGAGCCGGAGGGGGAAGCGGCCGTCCATCTCGTCGGCCACGGCGTGGGCCGTCGGGTGCCCCGCCAGCCCGGCCCGTGCCAGTGCGACGGCCAGCAGCGCCGACTTGCCGATGCCCATCTCACCCTCGACCCACAGCGTCCCGCCGCGTCCGGCGGACAGGTCGTCGACCGCCCGCGAGATCGCGGCCAGCTCGGCGCGGCGGCCCACCAGGACCGGCTCGTCGGAGGTGCGGACCACCGGTGCCGCGTCCGGCGGTGCTGGGAGATCCGGCGGTGCTGGGCGATGAGGTGCCGAGCGGTCGGGGGACGCGTGGGTGGCGGTGGGAGCCCGCGGCGGTGCGGGGCGCGGGGGAACCGGAGTGGTGGGCGTGCCGCTGAGCACGAGCTGCTGCGCGGCGCGCAGCCCCGGCCCCGGTTCCACGCCCAGTTCGGTCACCAGCACCCGGCGGGCGTCGCGGAACACCTCCAGCGCCTCCGCGCCGCGCCCGTCGCGGTGCAGGGCCAGCACCAGCAGCTCGCGCGCCCGTTCCCGCAGCGGTTCCTCGGCGACCAGCGCGCCGAGGTCCGCGATCACGTCGGTGTGCCCGCCGGTCGCCAGGGCCGCCTCGGCGCGCAGCTCCCGCGCGGTGGTCCGCTCCGTGGCCAGCTCCCGCCGCCGGGTCTCGGCGAACGGTCCGCTCAAGCCCGCCAGCGCCTCACCCCGCCACAGCCCCAGAGCCGCGTCGAGCGAGCCCAGTGCCGCGTCCGCGTCGCCGTCGGCCAGCTGCTGCCGACCCCGCGCCCGCAGCGCCCGGAACTCCGCCAGGTCCGAGGCGGCCTGCGCCCACCGCAGGCGGTAGCCCGACCCGACCGACTCCAGCACCCGCGAGGCCGCCCCGCGCGCCCGGTCCGGCTCCAGGGCCCTGCGCAGCAACGAGATGTAGGTGTGGACGCTGCCTTCCGCCGTGGCGGGCGCGTCTCGGCCCCACACCCCGGCCACCAGGTCGTCCCGCCGCACGGCCGCGCCCGTGCGCAGCGCGAGCATCGCGAACACCGCTCTGGGGTGTGCCGAGCCCAGCGGCACCTCCCGGTTCCCGATCCACGCGCGCACCGGCCCCAGCACGACCAACCGCAACTCCGACATCCCGCCCGCCCTCCCAAGGCTCCTCAGGTCGCGGAGCACGTCCTCACGCCTGCTTCCCGGAGGTCTTCCGGGTCGCGGTCACGTCCGATGCCGAACGTGCTCACCGCACCGACGCGCACCCACCCGCCCGTCCGCTGGTGCCGCCGTGATCGACGCGCACACCCCTCCCGCTTCCCAGCTCCCGCCCCGCGGTTCTTCAGGCCACGCGCCGCAACCGGGCCCCGGCCCGCCGCGCGTCCCACTCCGCGCCGAAACCGCGGTAGACCGCCACGGCCTCCCGCACCGCCGCCTCGGCCGCGTCGCAGCTGCCGTGCCCCGCCAGCACCGCGGCGGCGTCCTCCAGCGCCTCGGCCAGCTCCACCGGCCGACCCACCTCCCGGTACCGGGCCACCGCGTCGAGCACGAGGACCGGGTCGTGGTCCACCAGCCCGCGGCAGCGCAGCGCCACCGCACCAGCCCCGTCGACCGCTTCGGCGCGATCGACCGCACGTGCCGCCACGTCGCGGTCGTCCGCCAGCAGCGCCAACCGCGTCAGCAGTGGCAGCCACCGGAGGTCGGGCGCCACGCGGCCGGGCGCGAGCACCCCGGTCAGCGCGGTGAGCGCGTCGTCCACCCGTTCGGCGCGTTCGGCGAGGACGGCTTCGGCGGCGGCTCGGAAGTCGTCCACGAAGTCCTCCCGGTGGTCTGCCCCGGCGCGCAGGTGCCGCAGCGCCACGTCCACCCGGTCCTGGCGGACCGCGACGAGCGCGGCGACGCCGTGCGCGGGGGGCGTCGGCCCGCGGTCACGGGGCCAGGGGCTCGGCGTCGGCTCCCGGTGGCCGTCGACCAGGTCGAGCGCGTCCGCCCAGCGACCCCGCCAGTAGCACTGCGCCACGGCGGCGAGGTGGGGCCGCGTCGTGCGCAGCAGCTCATCGGCCTCGTCCAGGCGGTCGAGGTGCTGGAGGGTGAACACCTTGTCGCCCACCAGGTCCGCGTGGACCTCCGTGGCCACGGGGACCGCGAGGGCCTGGTCGACCTGCCGCAACGCCTCGGCGTGGTCGCCGCGGGCTGTCGCCGCCCGCCACAGCCCGTGCCTGGCCTGCGCCACGGCGAAGTCGTCGCGCACCTCCCGCGCCAGCTCCAGCGCCCGGTGTCCGGCGGTCTCGCCCACGTCGCCGGTCAGCACGCCCGCGGTCAGCGCCTCCAGGCGGGCCCGCCAGACGGGCGGCGTGGCACGGTCGGCGACCGCTGCCCGCAGCACCTCGGCGGCGTCCGCGGTGCGGCCCTCGCGGTGGTGCGAGGCGGCCAGGATCCAGCGCAACTCGGCGACCAGGTCGTGGTCCCTGACGCGGGCCAGCGCGTAGCGGGCGTCGGCGTCGGCGCGGCGGCCGAGTCCGAACAGCAGGCGGGCCAGCCGGGCGGCGAGCCGTTCCCGATCGCCCGCGGGCACGTCCGACTGCGCGATGGCCGACCGCAGCAGCGCGACCGCCAGGTCCGGGTCTCGCGTCGCGACCGCGTCGGCGTTGGCGACCAGCCAGTCCACCACCCAGGGGTCGACCGCGGTCGACGCGGTGGCCAGCTGCCGCGCGACCAGGTCGACCGGCGACCCGGCCGCCGCGAGGGCTTGGGCGGCCTGGCGGTGCAGCGCGCCCCGCACGGCGGCCGGGGTGCCCAGGTAGAGGGCGCGGTGGACCAGGTGGTGCCGGAAGGCGAACGTGGCGCCCACCTCGACCAGGACGCCGGCCGCCATGGCCTCCTCCACGGAGGCGACCAGCTCGCGGACCGACTGCCCCGCCACGACCGCCGCGTCACCGGGCGCGAACGCGGTGCCCAGCAGCGCGGCCCGGCGCAGCAGGTCCAGTGCCTCCGCCGAGAGGAACGCCAGCCGCCTGGTCAGCGCCGTCACCAGCGAGGTCGGCATGTGCTGGTCCACCACCCCCGCCTCGGCGACCCCGGCGTGGAACGTGACGGCGTTCTCACGCAGCAACGCGTGGACCACTTCCTTGACGTAGAGCGGGTTGCCCCCCGCGCATTCCGCGAGCCGGTCCAGGCCCCGGCCGGGTGTGGCGCCCACCAGACCGGTCACCAGGGCGGTGACCTCGTCGTCCGCCAGCGGCCCGAGGACGACCAGTCCGCCCGCCTCCACGACCAGGCGCCGCACCCGCGCCACGTCCTCGCGGTGCGGCACCGGCCGCGTCACCGCGATCAGGAGCAGGGAGAGCCGGTGCGCCAGGCGCGACAGCCGGCGCCACAGCAGCACGCTGGCCTCGTCGGCCCACTGGAAGTCGTCGAGCGCCAGCACCAGCGGGGCTTCCGCGCACAGCTCGCGGACCAGGTCCACCAGGCGATCGATGGCGGTGAGCACCGGGTCGCCCGCGGCGTCGCGGTCGCCCGCCGCGGCCAGCAGGTCCTGGGCCAGCTCGACGCGGCGCGCGTCGGGGGACGTGACCGACACGTCGAGGGCGTCGAGCACCACGCGGAGGGGAAAGCGGCTGCCCAGCTCGTCGGCCGCCGCCCTGGCCACGCGGACGTCCGCGCCCGCCAGGCAGGCCGCCAGCAGCGAGGACTTGCCGATGCCCGGTTCACCCTCCAGCCACAGGACCCCGCCGCGGCCACCGGCCACGTCGGACACCGCGCGCCGCAGCAGCCCGAGTTCCCGGCGTCGACCGACCAGGGGTTCCAACGCCTGTCGGGGCCCGCTCGTCGGGGGAGTGGCGGAGGACGAGGTCGGGGGAATCGGGGACGGTCCGGCCGCGGGTGGGCGTGGGGGCGCATCGCCCTCCAACACCCTGCGGTGGGCCTCGCGCAGAGCGGGGCCGGGCTCGATGCCGAGCTCGTCGGCCAGCACGTGCCGGGCGTCGCGGAACACCTCCAGCGCCTCGGCCTGCCTACCCCCTCGGTGCAGCGCGGACATCAGCAGCGCCCGCAGACCTTCCCGCAGCGGGTGCTCGACCACCAGTCCCGCCAGATCGGCCGCCACGTCGGCGTGCCAGCCCAGCAGCAGCGCCAGTTCGGCGCGCCGCTCCACGGCGGCCAGTCGCAGTTCGTGCAACCGCGACCGCTGGGACTCGGCGAACCGGCCCGTCACGGAGAACAGCGCCTCGCCCTCCCACAGCGCCAGCGCGGCGTCCAGTTCGGCCACCGCCCGCTCGGGGTCGTGCCGCGCCAGGACTTCCGCCCGTTCGCGGTGCCGGTCGAAGCGGTGGACGTCCAGCGCCTCGCGGTCCAGTCGGAGTGCGTACCCGGCTCCCGACGAGGTGAGCACCACCCCGGCCGACCGCTTGGACCGCTCCGGCTCCAGCGCCCGGCGCAGCGCGGAGATGTAGGTGTGGAGGCTCGCTCCGGCGGTCGCGGGCGGCGCGTCGCCCCACACCCCGTCGATCAGCTCGTCCTTGGAGACCGCGTCGTTCGCCCGCATAGCGAGGACGGTGAACACGGCGCGCGTGCGCGCGGTGCCGAGGTCGACCTCCACGCCGTTGCGCCACGCGCGCACCGGGCCGAGCAGCCTGATCACCAGCGAAGAGGTCGTGCTCATCGGCATCGGGACACCCTCCGTGCGGAACAGGGACCGGGTGGCGGCTCTTGGCAATGGCGTATTTGTGCCGATTGGTATGCGGCATTCACCTCTTTGGCACGTTATCACGGGAGCGTTCCCAGAAGAATGCCCACAATCTGCCGTCTCAATTGCTCTTTCCGTCGGCCAAACGAGTGATGCTTCCTCTTTGGATAGTCTTCGAGCAGACTTCACAGTGGTTTTGTCGAAAGGCCCTTGGGATTCCCGGCACCGTGGAATCGGTGAGCGACTTCGCGGATGAGGGATTGTGCGATTCACCGGAATACCCGAAATCGGCGGCCTGCGCGGTGGTCGGCGGCCGTGAGCGCATCCGTCGCGGCAGGGCCTCGGGCCGGTTGGTCCTGCTCGCGGCGGGTGGGGTCAGTGGTCTGAACCACGAGCCTGTACCGCTCGAAAAGTCACCGCTGCTGGTCAGGCGACGTGTCCGTACCCGTGGACGAGACCGCACGGGATGCGGGTGCGCGGCAGCCTGCGGGTGCCGGGATCGGCGACCGCGGTGGGGTGCTGCCGAACACCGGTTGGTCGTTGGCCGCGGGCTTGGTGAGGAGGCCTTCACGGGTCTTGAGCGCCGCTTCTCGCAGGAGTTGTCGAATACCTGGCCGTAGTGGCCGTCACGGTCGCGGCGCGGGAAAGGCGGGAACTCCATCCGGTGCCCGAGGTCGGCGACGGGGTTCCCCGACAACCCGACGCGGTTGTTGCGCGGGGCAGATCGGTGGTGCCGGGACAGCGGTCGGTTCGGCGAATCACGACACCTGGCTCGTCGCGCTGCCGAGTTCGGGCACCACCGGGGACGTACGACGTGCCAGGGCTGTCGTCCGCCGCACGGCGACAACGCCTGTCCTGACTGGATCTCGGCTGTCGGGCCGTCGGAACGAGCAGAGCACGACCGCGTCGACCCGGCGGCTGATCGCCATCGACTCCTCGGCCGCGGTTCGCGCCAGGCCCGGTGGTGCCACCGCCGTGCGGACGGGGCCGAGCGCAAGGCCGCCGGAGCCGCGGTCGCGCTCGGGGCGCTGCCGCGCCGCGGTGGTGCCGCCGCGGGTGGGGTCGGTTCGCCGGGCCCCACCCGCGGAGCCGTCACCGGTTGATGGCCAGCAGCCGGTGCTCGACCGCATGCTGGACCTGGTGCTCGTCCCCGCGCTGCGCAGCTGGTTCGACAACCCGACCGCCGACGCACCGGCCTGGTGCCGGGCCCTGGAGCTGCCGGTGGTGGGCGACGCGCTGCGGCTGATGCACGACGCGCCCGCCCACCCCTGGACGGTGGCGGACCTGGCGGCCGGGGTGGGGGTGTCGCGCGCGGCGCCCGCCCGGCGGTTCACCGCCGAGGTCGGCGAACCGCCGATGGCCTACCTCGCGAACTGGCGGATCGCCCTGGCCGCGGACCTGCTGCGGGAGACCGACCACACGGTGGGCACGATCGCGCGCAAAGTGGGCTACGCCAACGCTTTCGCGCTCAGCGTGGCGTTCAAGCGGCTGCGCGGCACCCGGCCGAGCGACCACCGCAGCCCGGAACCGGTGTGGCGGGCGAGCTGACGCCCGCCACACCGGTCCGCGGTCAGCCGGGGAGCCGCGCCGACAGCGCGTGGTCGACCACGTCGCGCGGCCCCCACCTCCGCATCGCGGGTGTACGAGCCGTCACCTCCCGCGCTGGCGAGGGGGTCGCGTCACGCCTGGGACGGACGTCCCCGATGGACTGCGAGAACAGTCCGACGTCGACACCGGCTACGCTGACCCACGCCCCACGACCCCGTGTCCAACGCCCTGGGATAAGGCCCGTCACAGTGTCCGCCAGCTCCACGGCTCGCGCAGAGCGCCGAACGCCAACCGGCACCGAGTCGAACCACCACGCGTCTCGCACGGCTGTGGTGTTCCACGGTGCCACGCCACGTGACCGAGCGCATCCCGTCGCAGGAGGCGGGGGAGCGGAGCGGGGGAGCATCGTGCGGGACGAGGTCGTTGTGCTCGCAGGCTCTGTGGGCGTCCAGGAAGGGTGATCAGTGCAGCAACAGCAAGTCATCGCCAACCGCTACGCACTGCTCGTCGAGCTCGGCCGCGGTGCGATGGGCATCGTGTGGCGTGCTCAGGACCAGCTGCTCGGCCGGGCGGTCGCGCTCAAGGAGCTGCACCCGCCGCAGGGCATCGCCGCCGAGGAGTTCGCCGTGCTGGAGGAGCGCATGCTCCGGGAGGCGCGGACGGCGGGCAGGCTGAACCACCCCGCGGTGGTGACCGTCTACGACGTCGTCCGGGAGAACGGGCGCATCTACCTGGCGATGGAACTGGTCGACGCGCTCGACCTCGCCACCATCGTGCAGCGGCGCGGACCGCGCGACTCGGAGTGGATGGCGCACGTCGCGTTGCAGGTGCTGGGGGCGCTGGAGACCGCGCACCAGGCGGGCATCGTGCACCGGGACGTCAAGCCCAGCAACATCATGGTGCGCCCGGACGGCGCCGTGAAGCTCACCGACTTCGGCATCGCACAGGCGATGGACGACCCGCGGCTCACCCACAACGGCGGCATCGTCGGGTCGCCCGCGTACATGTCACCGGACCGCCTCAGCGGCTGGGAAGCCTCGCCCGCCTCGGACCTGTGGGCGCTCGGCGTCACGATGGCGCACGCGGTCGAGGGCATCAGCCCGTTCGAACGCACCTCCACCGCGTCGACCCTGCACGCGGTCATGAACGAGCCGCCGGTGCTGCGCCGGGCCTCGCCCGCGCTCGCCGACGTGATCCGCGGCCTGCTGACCGCTGACCCGGCACGCCGCCTGACGGCTCCCCAGGCACGTCACATGCTCACCGCCATCGCCCACGGCGCCGCGCCCGTTCCGTTGCCGCGCAACGGCAAGAAGAAGAACACAGGCCTCGTGGCCTCGGCGGTCGTGCTGGGCGCCGCGATGCTCGCGGGTGTCGCGTTCGCCGGTTACCAGGTCCTCAAGCCCGAGGCCACCACGTCCGGCAACGGGGACCCGGCCGCGAGCCAGAACCGGGAGGACTCCACCGAGTGGTCCGATCCCGCGTCCCTGCCGGTCGGTGCGCCCCTGCCGTCGCAGCGGATCGCCGTGTTCGGTCGCGGCGGCGACGTGCCGGAGTGGAACCTCTCAGGCACCCAGTGCGCCAAGGACTTCCTCATGCAGGGTTCGCCGGTGCGAACGAGCGCGCCGTGCGACGGCCCGCACGGCATCCAGCTCTTCTCCGCGGCGACCCCGTTGTGGGACAAGCCGAAGGACACCGCTTACCCCGGCACGCAGTGGCTCGCCGACTTCACGAAGAACTACTGCACCGAGCAGTTCAAGGTCGTCGAGCCCAAGTCGAAGGACGCCCTCGGCTACACCGGGCTCGTGCCCACCCAGAAAGAATGGGAGGCCTACGACGACGCCGCCGCGCCCGGCCGCCAGGAAGTGCTGTGCGTGCTGTGGAAGCGCGACCGGTCTTCGTTGACGGGGTCGCTCGTCGGCTAGGTGCGGGCCCCGCACGGTCACCGCGCTGAAGAACCCGCGGGCTGCGGTCGAGGCCGATGCCGTGGTGATCTCGTGGTCGGTGCCGGCCACCGCAGGCGCTCGCGACCGCAGGGTGGCCGAGGTCGTCGGCGACGCGTGTCGTCGTGGGGCCGGTGGGGTTCTCGGCAGGCGCGAGGTCACGTGGATCAGCCGAGCCCGAGTGCGGGGAACCCCACCGGGGTGGCCTCCGCGCCTGCCGGTTCGCGCCACGCGCGGTAGCGGAGTTCGTCCGGGCTGGTGATCCCGTACGCCTCGTGGAGTGCCGCGGCGCAGCACCTCGCCAGCAGCAGGAGTTCCTTCGTGAGCGCGGGGCGTCGAAGCGTGGACGTCCAGTTGGGTTGTGCGACGTCGGGCGCGACCCAGTCGAACCTGCGGAGCTGGAACTCGTCGGCGTCCTCCACGACGTCCCTCCCCGGCGCTTCCGCGTCGAGCCGGTCAGGGGCACCGGCGAACTGCACGTACCGCCTGGGGTCCGCCGTCGCGTGGACGATGAGGAACACGCGATCGGTCACGTCGCGGAGCGCGTCCGCGAGGCGTTGGGTGAACCGCTCCCAGTCGTGCGCGACCTTCCACGGCATCGGGACCGGTGTGAGCGTGGTGGTGAACTCCAGCTCCGCGTCGTCGACCGCGATCAGCTTCTCCAACGGGCCGCGGTGATCGGCCCGCTCGAAACCCTCCGCACCCGCCCGCGGATCACGCGTGGTCACCGCGTAGCCGCCCGGCCTGTCGGTGACGACCTCGACGGGCATGCCGTGGTAGGTGCCGGGGCGGGCGAGGTCGTAGCACTCCAGCACGTCGTCGTGCGCGAGGTGCTTCACGAAGGTGCGACGCCCCACCCTGGTGAACGACTCGTCGACCGCGTGGTCCGACGTGATCCACCACCTGTCGACCGTGTGCTGCAAGCGGTGGTCGACGTCGCGGTAGCGGACGAATCGTCCGGGCACCGGAAGCCGGTCGCTGTTGGTGCTCACCGGTGTCCGGCCCCGCGGTCGAGTTCGACGCCCTGAGGGGTGTCGAACACCGCGTTGAGGCCGAACGAGATCCGTCCACCGGACGAGGTGAGCCAGTCCGCGGACGTCGTCTCCACGAGGTCGCAGACCTCGACGGGCGCCATCGCTCTCCAGCTCACCTCTCGATCGTCTCACGCCGGGTCTGCGAACAGGCGGTGCGCGGACGATCCGGGCGTGATCCCGAACGCGTGGGACTCGGGCTCCCGGATCGTCGGCGCTAGCGCAGGTCGTCCTCGACGAAGCCGGGCCGTGCGAGCGCGATCGCCGGGATGATCGTCACGAGGATGACGGCGAGCAGGAACAGCAGCGGCACGGTCCACCCGCCGCTCACGTCGTGCAGCAGCCCGACGAGCAGCGGACCGAGCGCGCCGAGCGCGTACGCCACTCCCTGGGCGAAGCCGCTCAGCGCGACCGTGCCGCCGTGGGTCCGGGTGCGATCGTTGATGAGCACGAGGTTGATCGGGAACAGGATCGAGCCCGAGCCGATGAGCAGCACCCAGAGCAGTGTGAGCGTCGTGGGCGCGAGCAGCAGGCCGAGGTAGCCGAGCACGAAGCTCGCGATGCCGACGGCGATCAGCCGGCCGACAGTGCGCAGCCGCGCGACGAGCAGGGGTGCGACGAGTGCGCCGGGCACGCTCACGAGGCCGGTGACGGCGAGCAGCACACCGGCCTCGGTCGGTGTCGAGCCTGCGATGTCGCCGAGGATCTCGGGCAGCCACGCGAAAGCCGCGTAGGTGCAGATCGTGCTGGTCGAGAACGCCACGGTGATCGACAGGGCCACGCGTGACCGCCACAGCCGCGTGACGAGCGCGGGAGGCGGTGACTCGACAGCGACGGCCTCCGGGAGTCGCCCGCGGCGCTCCCGCGCGATGATGACGATCCACGGGACGAGCGCGACCACCGAGGTCACCGACCAGATGCCGAGCGAGAACCGCCAGCCGACCTGCTCGGCGACCGGAGCGGCGAGCGCGGCGGGCGCGGCCGTGCTCACGCCCACGACGCAGACGTAGACGGCGGTCAGCAGTGCTACCCGGTCGGGGAAGTAGCGCCGCACGATCGGCGGCAGCAGCACGTTGCCGATGCCCGTGCCGGCGAGCGCGACGACGCTGCCGGCGAGCAGCACCGCGAAGCCGGGGGCGAACGCGCGCACGAGATGACCGAGGGTCATGAGCGACAGCGCGAGCACGATGCCGCCGTCGAGGCCGAGGCGGCTGGCGACGCGCGGCGCGGTGAACCCGGACACCGCGAGCAGGACCGGCGGCACCGTGCCGAGCAGCCCGACACCGGTGTTCGACATCGGGATGTCCACCCGGATGTCGCCGAGGATCGGCGACATCGCCGCAACCGCTTGGCGCAGGGTGAGCGCGACGAGCACGATGCCCAGCAACGCGGCGGCGCGCCCCGCCCACAGCGGGAGGGGGCGGTGCTCGGGCACTCCCCGACCCTAGTGCGTCCTGGCCGGTCCGGGACCGTGCACTCGATCACCCGGACCGGAAGGGCGACGCTGGAACCGCTGCCGCCCCAGCAGTCCCGGTCGAGCCGGCCGTCGTGGACCACGCGGCGACCGGTCGACGGGATCCGGTGGCGGGTCCGAGCCGTGCACCACGGACTCCTCCCGCGGGCTCGGCGCGGCCTTGAGGACGTTCGTGCCGGGGGTGCCGCTGACGTCGATCGAGCGTCCACGTGGGTACCGACGGCACCGTGACGTCACGCCGTCGGTTCGGCAATCGTGATCCAGTAACGGCGGACGGGTCCGTGTCCGGTGTCCCGGACGTCCTCGAAGGCGCCGCCGAGACGCTCGATCGTCTTCGCCGAGCCGACGTTGTCGGTCGCGCAGACGAGCAGCACGCGGTCCATGCCGAGCACCCGCGCTTCGTCGAGCATCCGGCCCAGCGCCCAGGAGGCCAGCCCGCGCCGCCGCGCGGACGGCCGGATGCCGAAGCCGAGGTGGCCCGCCCACCGCACGTGGTCGGTGAACCCGTGGCGCAGCGCGATCCCGCCGAGCACCTGGTCGTCCTCGACGATCCACCGGCACATGGCCCGCTCCGACTCCTCGGCCGGCCGGGCGATCCACGCCGCGAACCCGGCCTGCGAATCGACGTCATCGGTCGGTGCCAGCCCGAAGCCGTCCTCGTGGAGGCCGGGCCCCCACTCGGCGTGCGCGGCGAGCCACGCGTCGTGCAGCCGCGCGGTGGGCGCGATCAGGTCGGGCACACCTCGATCCTATCGGGACGGAGACGTCCGGCGACCACTCGGCACCGGGCCGGTGGAGCTGTCCGGGTGGGCGGTCGCCGAGGCCGCTTCGACTGCTGAGCCGCGGAAGCGAGCTTCGTCCCAGTTCTGCCCGAGCCCGCCCTGCGACGGTGTGCGGTCGTGCGTCGGGCGCCTGGCCACCTCATCGCTCTGCGGTCGTGGGGGCGACCTGCTCCGAGGACCGGGAGCGAACCCGGGGTGAACCTCGAACCGGGCGGCGCGTCAGAACCGGAACCGCACGATGCGGGTGGACCGCCTCAGGCCCGGCAGCAGGTTCATGAGCCGGTACGCGCGGCGCACGCCCGCGGGTGCCTTGGCCGTGATCAGCGGCGAGTCGTTCATCGGTGCCTCGTCCACGTAGGACAGCCGCGGGTGCCACCGGGCCAGCGACGCCGGGTCGTCGAAGCCGCAGTGGAACCGGGTGCCGTACCCGCGCAGGGAGGGGTCCCACTTCGACATCCGCCACCCCCACACCGACACCGTGTCGAACTGGAGCTGACCGGTGGGGAAGGCGTCGACGACGGTGGTCAGCAGCCGTCGGAGGTCGGCCTCGGTCAGGTAGGGCACCAGGCCCTCGGCGATCACCAACACGGGCCTGCCGCGCGGGATTCCGTCCAGCCACGCGAGGTCGGTGACGCTGGAGCCGATCAGGGTGCAGTGCTCGTGCGGCGGCAGGAACCGCCGTCGCAGGTCGATGACGGCAGGGTGGTCGAGGTCGTACCAGTCGACGGTGGCGGGCGGGTCGATCCGGTGCACCCGCGCGTCCAGGCCGCAGCCCAGGTGCAGCACCACCGCGTCGGGGTGGTCGGCGAGGAAGGCCAGGGCCCAGTCGTCGTGGGCCTTGGCGCGCACCACGGCGGCGAGGCCCATCTGGCTGGTGCCGAACCTGCCCCGGTCGTAGTCGGGGTCGAGGCGGCGCATCGTCCGCTCGGCGTGCTCGTCGCCGAGGATCGGGTCCGGCAGCAGGTTGTCCAGTGCCTTGGCCCTGAGGACGGGGCTGAGGGTCTTCTGCGCCCCGACGAGTCCGGTGTCGTTCACGCCGACTACAATACTCGTGTTTCACGAAATTCGTGAAATCAAAAAAGTGGCCGGCACCGTGGGGTCACGACGAGGAGAGGAGCTTCGGTGACGCGAGCGGACGACGACGCCATCGCCGGCTTCCGGGAACGGTTCGCGCAGATCATGGTCGAGTCCGGCATGCCCCGGATGGCCTCGCGCGTGTTCGCCGCGCTGATGGTCACCGACTCCGGCAGGCTGTCGGCCGCCGAACTCGCCGAGCGGCTGGACGTCGGCGCCTCGGCGATCTCGGGGGCGGTCAAGTACCTGGTGCGGGTGCGACTGGTCGAACGCGGTCGCGAACCGGGCAGCAGGCACGACTTCTACCGGATCCACGAGCACACCTGGAGCCACTTCATCAGCCAGTCAGACCCCGTGCTGGCCCAGGTGCAGGCCGGCGCCGACGAGGGAGCCGCGCTCGCGGGTCCGGACTCCCCGGCCGGGCGGCGGCTGGACGAGACCCACCGGTTCTTCGTGTTCCTGCGCGAGGAGATCAACCAGTCGATGGCCAAGTGGCGGCGGCTCCAGGCGGCCGAAACCGAGGCGGGCTGAAAGCACGACCCGGCCGCGGAACCGGCGACTCACGCAACGGCACCCGCTCCGGGACGGCCGCGAGGAACGCTCGACGATCGTCGGCGAACTCGAAACCGTGTTCACCCCCGGTGCGGGCGAACTCCGCACCCGTCAACCCCGGCGCGATCTTGCGGCCCGGCCCGGCTCAGCCGGACGACGCGCGGCCACCACCCCCGGACTGGTGTCCCCACCTCCCGTCGCGGAGGAACACCACCGGGTCAGGACACCGGCGAGGCCGACACGAGCCCTGGTCGGTCACCGCTCGGCACCACCGCCGGGCGGTCCGGTCAGCCGCCTTCGACGAGGTTCGCGTCGTGGGCCAGGATCGCCGCCTGGACCCGGTTCGACAGGTCGAGCTTGGTCAGCAGACGGCTCATGTGCGCCTTCACGGTGGCCTGGCTGTTGTGCAGCCGCTCGCCGATCTCCGTGTTGGACAAACCCCGGCCCACGAGCGCGAGCACCTCGCGTTCCCGGTCGGTCAGCACCTTGAGCCGGTTGCGGGCGTCGTCACCGACGGGGGAGTCGCGTTCGACGAACGCCGAGATCAGGTTCCGGGTCACCGACGGCGACAGCATCGCCTGGCCCTCGGCCACCACGTGCACGGCCTTGATCAGGTCGCGGGGCGGGGTGTCCTTGAGCAGGAAACCCACCGCGCCCGCCCGCAGCGCCGCGTGCACGTACTCGTCGAGGTCGAACGTCGTGAGCACGATGACCTTCGGCGGCTCCGGCAGCAGGGCCAGCGCCTTCGTCGCGGTGAGCCCGTCCGACTGCGGCATCCGGATGTCCATCAGCACCACGGTCGGCCGGTGCGCCCTCGACTCGGCGACGGCCTCGTCGCCGTTGCGCGCCTCCCCGACCACGGTGATGTCGTCGTCGGCCTCCAGCATCGTGCGCAGGCCGACGCGCATCAACTCCTCGTCGTCGGCGATCAGGACCCGGATCATCCGGCGGGGACCGCGATCGGGATCCTGGCCGCGATCCGGAAGCCGCCGCTGTCCGACGGGCCGGACTCGAACTCGCCGCCGACCAGCGTCAAGCGCTCCTTCAGGCCGGCCAGCCCGTGTCCGCCGCTGGGCAGGTCGATGCCGGTCGACCGGCGCGGCGCGTCGTTGCGCACGCTCACTTCGAGACGGTCGGGCAGGAAGCGCAGCGAGATCTCGGTGCGCGCCCCGAACGCGTGTTTGTGCACGTTGGTCAAACCCTCCTGGACGATGCGGTAGGCGGTCCGCTCCGCCACGTTCGCGAGCCGCCGCCTGCCCTCGACGCGGTAGTCGACCGGAACCCCGGCGCTGCGCGACTGCTCGACCAATTCTGCCAGGTCGTCCAGGGTCGGCTGCGGGGCCAGCGGCGCGCTGTCCTCGACGTCGTCGACCTTGAGCACGCCGACGGCCTGCCGCAACTCGCCCAGGGCCTGCCTGCCGATGTCGGCGATCCGGGTCGCCGCCTCCGCGACCGCGACGGGTTCCCGGCCGGGTTTCATCTCCAGCGCCCCCGCGTGCACGACCATCAGGCTCACCCGGTGCGCCACGACGTCGTGCATCTCCCTGGCGATCCGGGTGCGCTCCTCGGTGCGGACCTGCCGCGCCAGCAGCAGTCGTTCCCGTTCCAACCGCTGTGCCCGTTCCCGCAGGGACGCCAGCAGACCGCGCCGGGCGTTCACGTACAGGCCCAGGACGATCGGCAGCACCACGGCCACCAGGACCACGACCCCGCTGAAGCCGAGGACCAGGTACAGCGCTGCGGTGCCGGGCACGTCGGTCCAGGCCCACGGCTTGAGACCCGCGACGGCGGCCAGCAGACCCCCTCCGGCGAGCACGACGCGGGACGTCCCGCTCGCGGCGAGGGTGTACAGGGCGATCGTGAGACCCAGCAGCGTCGCGTGGCCGAACGCCTCCGCGACGATGATCACCGACAAGACGGCCGCGGGGAAGCGGCGGCGTGCGACCAGGGCGAGGGTGAACGCCGACCCCGCGAGGTGGCTGAACAGCCCGGCGACCGAGACGACCTGGGGTGTGGCGGCGGGTTGGCCGGTGGCGGCGATGGTCGGCAGGAACGGCGCCGTCCACGCGGCCAGCAGCCACGCGAGTACCGGCACCGCCGTGACGACGAGCGCCAGCGCGATGTCGAACGCCGCACCGCGCCGAGTCCTCCACCAGCCGAGACCAGGTCCTTCCCGCGTGCTGTCCACGGCAGACAGCCTAAGCCGGTCGTGTCGGGGCCGCAGTTGGCCGACCGGCTGCTCGCGCGGTCCGGAAGTCGTAGATCGCGCTGCCCGGACCACCGACTTCGGGAGGGGGTGGCGACCGCTCGCGGGCCGATGCGCCGGTCAGCGGGTGGACGACACGATTGGTCGCAGTCCGGCGAACGG
This sequence comes from Umezawaea sp., assembly GCF_057122925.1. NCBI lineage: Bacteria > Bacillati > Actinomycetota > Actinomycetes > Pseudonocardiales > Pseudonocardiaceae > Umezawaea > Umezawaea sp. Next base: position 140,265 of record NZ_DBNGPQ010000065.1, read on the forward strand.
CGCTCGGACCCGGAGGAAGAAGGAAACCATGGACACCGGCCTGCCGAAGGCCCCTCGCGTCACCGCTGCCGCGGACCCCGCCGACGGGCCCGTGCCACCCGAGTTGCGGACGGTCTTCGTCCTGCTGTTCACCAACCTCGGCCTGAGCGTGGTGCTGACCGTCCTGGTTTTCGTCTTCCGGGACAGCCTGGTCGACCACCAGTTGGCGCACACGGTCCTCCAGCCCGGCACCGACGTCGAGCGGTTCCGCACCGCGCTGCACCAGCAGGTGTGGTTCCGCGTCGCCGGGGTGCTCCTGGTGTCGGCCGTGTACCTGCGCGTCGGCTACCGGCTGCGCCGCGGCCACCGCGCCGCCTACCGCAGGGTCGTCTGGATCTCGATCGGCGGCCTGCTCGGCCTGCTGTCGTTGCTGCTGTCCGACAGCTACCCGTGGTGGATGCGCGTCGAGCAGCTCGCCCAGGGAGCCGTCCTGGCCGCGCTGCTCTGGTGCGTCACCCGGCCCGCCATGCGCGACCGGTTCGCCAAGGAGAAGAAGCTGAAGGCGGGCTTCCTCCGCTGACCGTCCACAACGGATCGAGCCGCGCTGCCACGACGAGCGCGCCGGGGAGCTGGTCGAGGGTGGGCGATGCGTGCCCCGCCGGTGGTCCGCGCCCGGCGCAGGCTCGATCGGCATGGGTGAGAACGCCGTCGAAGCGCGGTACCGGGGCTACCTCGACTGCCTGAACGAACGGCGGTTCGACGACCTCGGGCGGTTCGTGCACGATCCCGTCGTCCACAACGATCGGCGGCTGGGTCTGGCGGAGTTCCAGGACCTGCTGCGCCGCGACGCGGCCGAGATACCGGATCTGCGCTACGAGATCGGCCTCCTGGTGATCGCGGGCGACGAGGTGGCGTGCCGGATCGACTTCGAGTGCACTCCGAAGTCCTTTCGGGGAATGCCGCGGGCGGAGGGGAGGATCTCGTTCGCCGAGCACGTCTTCTACCGCTTTCGGGAGGGCAGGATCGCTCGCGTCCGGTCCCTGGTCGACCTGGACGCGATCCGCGCCCAGCTGGGCGTGAGCTGATGAGCCGTCGTGCCCTACCGGCATCACCGCGGCCGCCACGTGGTCCAGGGGGACAGGGCCCGTCCCGAAGGCACCGCCCGCCGTCCGCACACCGGTCGAGGCCCTCAGTAGGGGTTGCCGGGCACGTCGAGGCGAACCTGGTAGAGGCCGAACCCGCCCCCGGCAACGCCTGAGGTGAGGTACAGGGTTCGTCCGTCCGGTCCGCCGAACGCCGCGTTGGTGGTGTTGCGGCCTGCGGAGACGGTGCCGAGCCGCGTGCCGGACGGGGAGAAGACGTGGACGAGACCGTCGTCGTACGACGCCCAGTACAGGTTGCCCGCGCAGTCGACGGTCGCGCCGTCGGGCGTGCGGATGCCGGCGAACGTCGTGCGGTCACCGGTGGTGCCGTCCGGGAAGACGGTGTACCTCATGATCGCGTTGGCGTTGGTGGCCCCCACGTAGAGCGTCGTGCCGTCGGGGGACAGGACGACGCCGTTGGGCTGCGGCAGCGTGTTGTCGACGAGGCTGACCACGCCGTCGCGCACGCGGAAGACCCCGGTTCGGCCGCCTTGCTCGTCGGCGCGGTTGCCGCGCTGGTAGTCGGGATCGGTGAAGTAGGTGGTGCCGTCGCGGCCGGTGGTCAGGTCGTTCGGTGAGTTGAAGGCCCGACCGAGGTGGTTGGCCGCGACGGTCGTTCGGGTGAGGTCGGGCAGGCTGTAGGAGGACAGGGATCGGTTGTCGTGGGTGGCGGCGAGCAGCCGCGAGCCGTCGGGGGTGATCGCCAGGCCGTTGCTGCCCGAGTCGGCGATGAACGTCTCGAAGGTGGCCGGTGGCGTGTACCGGAGCACCGCCGAGGGCTGCACGCCCTGCGGGCCCGTGGGGTTCCGCATGTGGGACAACAGCAGGGTGCCCGTTCGCCGGTCCCAGGTGGGGCCTTCGAGGAAGTTGAACCCTCCCCGGACCAGTTGTGACGCCACCGCCGGCGTCGGCAGCGGAGGACCGTAGGTCGCACCGGGGACGCACGGCGAGGCCGGTGCGGCAGCGGCGAACGTGCTGGGCGACACGGCTCCCGCGACGGCGATCGTCACCGCCGCCAGCGTCCGGGCGCGGTGGTGACGCGGTGTCCCGCGGTGGGTCATGGCGACTCCTGTTCGCGATCGGTGCACCGTGCTGCGGGAGGTGGTCGCCCCCGGAGCACGGGTCACCGTCCGAGTTCGACCTCGAGGATGCTCTCGTTGCTGTTGTTGGCGATGCTGTCCTTGTCACCCCTGGTGCTGGTGGTCAGCCACAGGCCTCCGTCGGTGGACGGTTCCACGGTGCGCAGCCGCCCGTAGGTGCCGTTGAGGTACTGCTGGACGTCGGTCAGGGTGTCACCGGAGATCTCGGCCCGGTACAGCCGTTCTCCGCGCAGGCAGGCGAGGTAGAGGGCGTCGCGGACGATGGCGATGCCGCTGCACGACCCGTCGGCGACGGGGTAGGTGTGCTTGGGCGCGACGAAGTCGGGGTCACCGCAACTGCCGGTGGTGCCCTCGCAGGTGGGCCAGCCGTAGTTGCCGCCGCGGACGATCAGGTTCGTCTCGTCCATGACGGAGTTGCCGAACTCCTGCTCCCACAACCGGCCTCGGGAGTCGAAGGCCAATCCCTGCGGGTTGCGGTGGCCGTAGCTCCACACCGGTGTGCCGAAGGGGTTGTCCGGGGGGATGGTGCCGTCGCGGTTGATGCGCAGGACCTTGCCCGCGAGGTTGTCGAGCTCCTGGGCCCAGGCGCCGTTCTGGCCGTCGCCGGTGGCGATGTAGAGCGTGCCGTCCGGTCCGAACCGCAGACGGCCGCCGTTGTGGTACTTGTTGCGCGGGATGCCGGTGAGCAGCACCTGCGGGGTGCCCGTGATCGCGCCGTCGGTGTAGCGGATCCGCACGACCCGGTTGTCGGTCGAGGTGGTGTGCATGACGTACACCCACGGGTCGGTGGTGAAGTCGGCCGCCAGGGCGATGCCCAGGACCCCGCCCTCACCATCGGTGCCCGTCGCACCGGGCACGCGCCCGAGGACGGTCTTCGTGCCGGTGGCGGGATCGAGGCGGACGAGTTCGAAGGTGTCGCGGCGGCCGTAGAGCACCTGCCCGTCGGGGAAGGTGGTCAGACCCCAGGGCAGATCGGTCTCGGTGGTGACCCTGGTGACCGAGCACAGCGCGGTGGAGCAGGAACTCCCCGTGGTGACCGTGACCGCCGTGCTGGAGGCGGATCGGTTGGCCTGCGCGTCGCGCGCCCGCACCTGGTAGCGGTAGCTGGTGTCGGCGGTCAGGCCGCTGTCGGTGAACGAGGTCGCGGTGGTCGACCCGACCTGGGTGCCGTCGCGCAGGACCTCGTAGCCCGTGACGCCGATGTTGTCGGTGGACGCCGTCCAGCGCACGGTGACCGCGGTGCCCGACGCGGTCGCCGTCACGCCCGTGGGCGTGGTGGGCGGTTCGGTGTCGGACTGGCACCGCGGCACGGTGATGGTGACCGTGGAGCTGGCCTGGGAGACGTTGCCCGCGGCGTCGCGGGCGTTGACGTACAGGCCCCAGGTGGCACCCGGCACGACGGCCAGGTAGGCCGACAGGTTGGTGCCGGGTACCGAGGTCATGAGCTGTCCGTCGTGGTAGACGTCGTAGAAGGCGACGGCGACGTCGTCGGTCGACGCGGACCACGAGAACCTGACGCCCCTGCACGTCAGGTTCGAGGCGCGGGGGTTGCCCGGTGCGGTCGGCGGTGTGGTGTCGGCACCGGGGCCGACCGACCGCCACGGCTGCCGGGCGCCGTCGGTCGTGGCGCGCCCGCGCAGGTCGGGGATCTCGCCGCCGTTGCGGTCGACGAGCACGTAGGACGCGCTGGTGCCCACCGCGGCCGCGGACGCGGTGGACGGCGGGAGGACGACGCCGAGACCCGACAGCACCACGGCGCACAAGGCCGTGAGCGGCGGGCGGGAAGCGGTGGTCCTCCAGGTGGCACGCCGTTGCCGCATGGTGTTCCTCTCACCCGGTTCCAGGGGCGGACCGGCTCGTCGTGGGGACAGTCAGGCGTGAACGCGCGATTTCTCCAGCACGGACGTGAACGCACGTGACCACAGGGGGAGGTCGGGCCAGCCCCGGCAGGACACCATCGCGCCGTCGACGACGTCGGGCCCGTCCACGAACCTCGCTCCGGCCTGCTCCACGTCCGCTCGCAGCGGTGGGAAGGCCGCGGTGGCGCGGCCCCGCAGGAGACCGAGGGCGGCGGGCACCTGGGGGCCGTGGCAGATCGTGCCGACGGGAAGCCCGCGGTCGAAGAGGTGGCGGACGACGCGGGCCACGTCGGGGTCCGTCCGGATGTACTCCGGTGCCCGTCCGCCGGGGATCACCAGCCCGTCGTACTCCTCGGGGTCGACGTCGCCGAACGCCAGGTCCACGGGCAGCAGGTGGCCGGGCTTCTCGGTGTAGGCGTCCCAACCGGGCTCGAAGTCGTGGACCACGAGCTTGACCGCGCGTGTGGTGGGAGCGGCCACGATCGCCTCGTGGCCGCCTTCGCGCAGCCGGAACACCGGGTACATCGAGTCGAGTTCCTCGGCGGCGTCCGCCACCAGGACCAGCACACGAGCCATGCCCGCTCCTTTCGGCTCCACGTCCGCCACCTCGTCGAGGTGCGTGACCGACGTCGGGTCCCTCGACCGCCCGGACACCGCCTGCACAGCGCCGGGTGCCTGTGGCAGCGCTGAAGCGAACGTTAACAACTCTCGACTAGCTAAAACGAGAGGCAGTTGATTTAGCTCCTGCGCCTGCGGCACTGTGCCTGAGCAGGCCTCGTAGTTAGCGTTAACACGACGGCCGTCGAACGCGGAGGAGAAACGATGCGGACGCTCGTCAGGTCGATGATCGCTGTCGCCGCCCTGGTCGCCGGGGTGGTGTCGGGGACCGGATCCGCGGTCGCCGAGTCGAACGGCGGCGTGCGCGTGATGCCGTTGGGCGACTCGATCACCGAGGGGACCCAGGTCCCCGGCGGCTACCGGATCGGGCTGTGGCAGCGGACCGCGAGCGCCGGTTACCGCGTCGACTTCGTGGGGTCGCAGTTCAACGGCCCGGCGTCGCTGGGCGACCACGACCACGAGGGGCACCCCGGTTGGCGCATCGACCAGGTCAACGCCAACGTCGCGGGCTGGCTGCGCAACACCGACCCGCGCACCGTGCTGCTGCACATCGGCACCAACGACGTGCTCCAGAACTCGAACCTCGGCGGCGCTCCGGGCAGGCTGTCCGCCCTGGTCGACACCATCACCGCGACCGCCCCGAACGCGGACGTGTTCGTCGCGACGATCACTCCGCTCGCCAACTCCGGGCAGGAGTCCGCCGTCCGGACGTTCAACGCCGCGATCCCCGGCATCGTGCAGGGCAAGGTGAACGCGGGCAAGCGGGTCCACCTGGTCGACATGCACTCCGCGCTCACCACCGCCGACCTCATCGACGGCATCCACCCCACGGCCACCGGCTACGACAAGATGGCCGCCACGTGGTACTCGGCGCTGCGGTCCGTCGCGGGATCGATCGGCGACCCCACCGCTCCGTCCGGCAGGCAGATCGTCGGCGTCGAGTCGGGCCGCTGCGCGGACGTGCCCAACGGGAGCACCACGAACGGCACGCAGGTCCAGCTGTGGGACTGCGGTAGCCAGTCGAACCAGTCGTGGACCTACACCTCCGGCAAGCGGTTGACGTCCGGCGGCAAGTGCCTCCACGCCTCCGGGAACGGCACGGCCGACGGCACGCGGGTGGTCGTCTGGGACTGCGACGGCCAGGCGGGCCAGCAGTGGAACGTGAACCCGGACGGTTCGATCACCGGCGTCGCGTCGAACCTGTGCGTGGACGCCTCCGGCCACGGGACGGCCAACGGCACCAAGCTGATCCTCTGGTCGTGCAGCGGCCAGTCGAACCAGAGGTGGACCTTGCGCTGACCCCCCCGTGGTGGATGGACCCTCGGCACCGGCTCGACGTCCGTGGTCCGCGGGACGCCGGCGTCTGGCCGCCCGCCGGTTCGCCCGTCACGAGGAGGGCGGCGCCGTCGACGACACCGAGGCGCCCGCCGAGAACGCCGCCCGTCGCCGTGCTCGCGGTGCGCAAGACCTCGTCAGGCTCGACACGTGAGCGGGCGCCCTCCGTTGTAGGCGACCATCTCCCGGAACGCGGCGGGGATGTCGATCGGGGCTCCGGGTTCGGCCCCGCGGACCTCGGCGTAGGCCCGGTGGAGGTTGCCGACGATCCTCTCGGGTTCGCTCCACCCGGCGTGGTCGCCCAGGTCGGTTTCGCGGGCCGCGTCGAGCGGGGACAGGCCGGCCTCGACACCGCGTCGGGCCACGTCCTGCACGAACCGCAGGTAGTCCAGGGTCGCGTCGATCGTCTCCGCCCCGCACACGGGTCCGTGCCCCGGCACGATCGTCTTCGCGCCCAGCGGCGCGATGACGTCGGTGAGCGCGGCGATCGCGCCGGAGATCGAGCCGGACAGCAGGAACGGGGTGCCGCCCGAGAAGAGCAGGTCGCCCGCGTAGAGCACGGACCGCTCGGGCACCCAGAGGACGGAGTCGTTGGTGGTGTGGGCGGGTGTTCCCACGTGGCGGACTTCGCACCGGAGGTCGTCCACCCACAGCGTGACGCCACGGGTGTAGGTCAGGAACGGCGGTGCGGGCGGTACGTCGCCCTGGTCGAGGGGTTCGAAGACGCCGTCCAGCGACGGCAGGTCCTCCGCCGCGATCAACTCGGCCCTGGTGCGCTCGTGGGCGACGATCGTGGCGCCGGGGAACCAGCCGTTGCCCGCGGTGTGGTCGGGGTGGCTGTGGGTGTTGAGCAGCGTGCGGACCGGCGCGCGGGTGAGGTTCGCGACGGTGTCGGCGAAGGCGCGGGTGCGGCGTTCGGTGGAACAGGTGTCGATCGCGACCACGCCGTTCGACCCGACCAGGAAACCGGTGTTGTTGATCATCCAGCTCCCGTCGGGCTGGATGTAGGCGTAGAGCCCGCCGCCGAGGTCCTCGACCCGCGGCGCTCCGATCACGGTGGTCATCGTGGTACCTCCTCGGTGGTGCGGCGGTCAGGGCCGGTTTCGCGGGCGTCGCCGCGCCGGTGTGACCGGTGGGGAGTCCGGGCTGGCCACGACGGTGTTCGTGATGCCCCCGATGCCCTCCACCGTCATGGTCACGACGTCCCCCGGCTTGAGCGGTGGTGGGTCCTGGACCCCGCGCCGGCCCCACAGCTCGGCGAGGCAGCCTCCGTTGCCGCACGTCCCGGAGCCGAGGACGTCCCCCGGACGGATCTCCGCGCTCCGGGACGCGTAGGCGACCAGTTCCTCGAACGGCCACCCCATGTTGGACAGCAGGTCCCGGCCGACCTCTCGTCCGTTGACCTCCACCGTCATCGCCAGCCGCAGGAAGCCCTCGGCGTCGCGGTAGGGCTCCAGTTCGTCCGCCGTCACGAGGACCGGGCCCAGCGTCGAGGCGAAGTCCTTTCCCTTGCAGGGGCCCAGGTTGACCTTCATCTCGCGGAACTGGAGATCCCTGGCCGACCAGTCGTTGAAGATCGTGTAGCCCACGATGTGGTCGCGGGCCCGCTCCGGGCGGAGGTCGCGTCCGCCGGACCCGATCACGGCGGCGACCTCCAGTTCGAAGTCGAGCAGGTCGCAGCCCGCCGGGACGGGGACGTCCTCGCCCGATCCGATCAGGGCGTAGGGGTTGGTGAAGTAGAACGTCGGGGCCTCGTACCACTCCGGTGCCACGCCGGGGTTTCCCGGCACCGCGGCCACCATGCCCTCGACGTGCTCCTCGAACGCGACGAAGTCGCGCACCGTCGGGGCGTCGAGCGGAGGCAGCAGCCGCAGCCCGGCCAGCGGCACGGCGTCGCCCGCCGACACCGCCGCCGCTCCGGCTCCGCGCAGGCTCCCGGACCGGATCAGGTCGAGGACGGTGGTCCCGTCGGGGAACCGGAGCAGGTGGTCGTCGACGACGACACCGCAGCGGACGCCGGTGGCGTCCTCGACGGTCGCGACGCGCATCAGACCGGCGGGGCCACGAACAGGCCCCTGTCCGGGTCGTTGAACGACTTCCTGGCGACGAACTCGTCCATCCTGTTCGCGGTGCCCCACTGGTCGGAGACCTCGGGGTCGGAGAAGTCGTGCAGGCTGGGGTGCCAGGTGTCCTCGTCGAGGCGTTCGAGTTCCGTCGTGTACTCGACGGTGTTGCCCAGCGGGTCGAGGAAGTAGGTGAAGGTGTTGTCGCCCGCCTTGTGCCGCCCCGGCCCCCAGATCTTCTCGACGCCCGCGCGCAGCAGCCGTCCGGAACCGCGCATGTACTCGTCGATGCCGCGCATCTCGAAGCTCGCGTGGTGCAGCGACGGGTGCGGCCCGCGGGCCACGGCGAAGCTGTGGTGCCAGTCGTTGCAGCGCAGGAACCACATCATGTCGCCCATGCGCGGGTGGGTGAGCACGTCGGAGAGCGCGAACGCGAGGTGCCGCTCGTAGAAGGCGACGGTGCCCTCCGGGTCGGCGGAGTTGACGACGACGTGGGAGAGCCGGACCGGGATGGACTCCCGCTCCTCGATCCTGCGGTGCGCGCGGGGCGCGACGTCGGCCGAGACCTCCACCGTGCGGCCCTCGTTGTCGAAGAACCGGAATCCGTACCCGCCACCGGGGGTCGTCACCGCGCCGGGTTCGGTCACCAGCCGCACGCCGTCACGGCCCAGGCGCAGCGCGAGGGTGTCGACGTCGGCGGGGGTGGCCGCGCCGAAGGCGATCAGGTCGATCCGCTTGTCGGTCGCCTGCCGGAGTCGCACGACGTACTGCTCGGGTGATCCCTCGGCGGCGAGGAACGAGATCCCGGAGTCGTGTTCCACCTCGGTCAAGCCCCACAGGCCGGTGTAGAACCCGCGTTGGACGGCGAGGTCCTCGACGCCGAGGTCGACGTGCCGAAGGTGGGTGATGAGGCGGCGGGGCGGCGCGGTCATGCGACCTCCTCGGTGAGGACCGGGAGCAGGCCGAGCAGGTCGGCGTTCCCGGAGCGGATGGCGTGCTGGTCGGCGTCGCCGAGACCGGTGGCGGCGAGCCGCGCGACGGGATCCGCGACGCCCATGTCGAAGGGGTGGTCGGAGCCCAGCAGCACCCGGTCGGCCCCGACCGCGGCCACGAGGGCGCGCAGCGCGTCGGGCGTGTGGACGAGCGAGTCGAACCACAGCCGCCGCAGGTAGCCGCTCGGCGGTTCGGCGCAGCCGCGGGCTTCGGGCCGCACCTGCCAGGCGTGGTCCGAGCGCCCGAGGAACGTGGGCAGGTAACCGCCGCCGTGCGCGGCGAGCAGCCGCAGCCGCGGGTGCCGGTCGAGCACCCCGGAGAAGATCAGGTGCGACAGGGCCACGGCGTTCTCGACGGGTTGCCCGACGGTGTTGGACAGGTAGAACCGGTCGAGCCGCTCGTCGAGGGAGCAGCCGAAGGGGTGCAGGAACACGACGGCGCCGGTGGCGGCGGCGTGCGTCCAGAACGGTTCCAGTGCCGCGTCGGAGAGTTCGACGCCGGGGGCGAAGGAGGAGATCTCCACCCCGCGCAGGCCGAGTTCGAGGGCGTCGTCCAGGGCCGCGACGCACAGGTCCGGGTGGTGCAGCGGCACCAGCCCCAGGCCGGTGAACCGGGACGGCTCCTCCGCGACGACGGCGGCGACACCGCGGTTGGCCGACCGGGCGACCGTCATCGCGAGGTCCCGGTCGGTCCAGTAGTGGTAGTGCGACGGCGACGGCGAGAGCACCTGGACGTCGACTCCCGCGGCGTCCATGTCGGCCAGGCGCGGCTCGACCGCGGTGAGCCGCGCGATCCGGTCACCGACCATGCGGCCGGAGATCGCGGTCGACTCCGGGCCGTTGCGGCGCAGGTCCAGCGCGCGGTGCTCGTCGAGGCCCGGCTGTCCGGCGACGACCGCCTCCACCTCGGGGACGATCACGTGGGCGTGCACGTCGACCACCGGGGCCCGACCGGCGGCGGCGCTCACGCCGGCCTGCCCACGGTCTCGGCGACGGTGCGCATGAGCCCCGGCACGTCGCCCCGCTCGCCGTCCAGCAGCCACTGCCCGAGCCGCACCGACGCGTCCACGACCGTGCGGACCCGTTCCAGGCGGCGTTCGGTGAACGCGGCCCACAGGTCGCCGTCGACGGTGTCGGCGGCGAGGAGGAGTTCGACGAGCACCGCCGCGTCCTCCAGCGCGAGCGCCGCACCCTGGGCGACGGTCGGGGGACAGGTGTGCACGGCGTCGCCGATGAGCACCACCCTGCCGCGGTTCCACGGTCCGTCGAGCAGGTGGGTCTCGAACCAGGTGTAGTTGATCCGGGCCGGGTCGACGAGCAGGGCGCGGATGTCGTCCCACGGCCCGTGGTAGTGCTCGGCGAGCGCGCGCACCACGGCCAGCCGGTCGTCCGGGGAGAGAGCGCCGCGGTCCTGCGCGTCCTCGACGAGGTAGGCGTAGAGCGAGTCGTCACCGGTGGGGCAGTAACCCGCGATGTAGGCGCGCCCCCCGTAGTAGAGGTCGGTGCGGGTCACCGACTCCGGGCGCGAGGTGAACGCGCGCCAGATGCCCATGCCCGTCGCGCGGGTCCGGAGTTCGATCCCGAGCAGGCCGCGCACCGCGGAGCGCACCCCGTCGGCGCCGACGACGAGGTCGTACCGGCGTCGGGAGGAGTCGGAGAAGGTGGCGTCGACGCCCTCGTCGTCCTGCTCCAGTCCGACGACCGTGGTGCCGAAGCGGATCTTCGCTCCGAGCGAGGCCGCCCGGTCGACGAGGATGCGGGCGAGGTCCGGTCGGTACATGCCGACGGTGGCGGGCAGCCCCGAGGCGCTGGGGATCTCCCGCGCCTCGAACAGGAGCGTGCCGTGCGCGTCGGGGGCGCGCATCCCGATGTCGTTGAACGCGTACCCGGCTCGCTCGACCAGTGGCCACACGCCGAGGTCGCGCAGCACGCGCAGGGCGTTCTCCTGGACGGTGATGCCCGAGCCGGTGGCCGTGACGTCGGGGCTGATCTCCACGAGGTCGACGGCGATCCCGGCGTCGGCGAGCAGGATCGCGGCGGCGGTCCCGGCCGGCCCGCCACCGACCACGAGCACGGAGCCGACGGCGGTCACGGGGCCACCGCCCTGACCCGCTGGGTGCCCAGCGACAGCGATTCGCCGCCGGTGATCGTGCCCTCCACGACGTCGCCGTCGCGCAGCAGCCGTCCGTGGTGGATCCCGTTGCCCGCCGGGCTCCCGGTCAGGACGAGGTCGCCGGGCAGCAGCGGAACCGTGTGCGACGCCGCGGCCACCAGGGCGGCGACGTCGAAAATCATGTCCTTCGTGGACTCATCTTGCATGGTGTCCCCGTTGAGCGTCAGGGTCACCCGCAGGTCCGCCGGATCGCCGACGAACCGGCTCGGCACGAGGAACGGTCCGGTGGGCAGGAAACCCGGTGCGTTCTTGGCCCGGAACCAGTCGGTGCCGATCTCCGGCATGTCCCTGCGGAACACCAGGTCGCGGGTCGTGAGGTCGTTGACGATGGTGTAGCCGGCGACGTGGTCCAGCGCCTCGTCGCGGTCGACCCGGAACGCGCGGCGTCCGATCACCGCGGCCAGTTCCAGTTCCCAGTCGTGCTCGTGCGAGTAGTCGGGCAGGACGACGTCGTCGTACGGGCCGCCGATCACGGTGGGGAGCCCGAGGAAGAGGTACGGGGTGCCCTCGGCAGCGCGGCGGTCCATCATCGCCGCGGTCTCCGCCCGGACCTGCTCGACGGTCCGCTCGGCGGTGATCTCGCTGTGCTGGACGGCCAGTTCGATCACGTGGGTGCGGTAGTTCGCCCCGGCCTGCACCACCTGGCGGGGGGCGACGGGGGCCCGCACGTCGAGGGGCGCGAGCGGCTGCCACGCGCCGGTGGCGTCCGCCAGTTCCGCCAGGACCGGGAGGACTGCGTCCCACTCGTCCAGCAGGTCCCTCACCGATGCGCCGGGGAAGCGGGCGGAGAGGTCGAGCACCCGCTCCTCGACGACGAGCCCGGCGAACTCCCGGCTGGTCGCGGTCGTGCGGAAGGTTCCGATGCCGAACCTGGTCGACGCTGCGGGATCGGGCACGTGAGCGGCCCCTTTCGTCGGAGATGCCGGTGCATACTCTTCTCCGACCTCGGTCATCCAGGAAGATGACTCCGCTGATGATCGGTATAAGCGACATCGATGAGAGGGGGAGCGGTGCAGTTGGCCAACCTCGACCTCAACCTGTTGGTGCCGCTGGACGCGCTGCTGCGGGAACGCAGCGTGACACGGGCCGCCGTGGCGCTCGGGTTGAGCCAACCCGCGCTCAGCGCCTCGCTGGCGCGGCTGCGCAGGCACTTCGGGGACGAGCTGCTGACCCGCGTCGGCAACACCTACGAGCTCACGCCGCTGGCCGTGGCCCTGCGCCGCAGGGTCGGCGTCGCGCTGAGCGGGGCCGAGCGGGTCTTCGCGAGCGAACCCGGCTTCGACCCGGCGACCTCGACGCGCGACTTCACGCTGCTCGGCTCGGACTACCCGATGGTGGTGCTCGGCTCCTCGGTCGCGCGGATCATGGGCGAACGCGCCCCCGGCGTCCGGCTGCGCTTCCAGCACCAGATGCCGTCGATCATCGAATCGGCGGGGGAGGCCCTGCGCGAGGTCGACGGGCTCGTGTTCCCGCACGGCTTCCTGTCCGACGTGCCGCACCTGGACCTGTACCGCGACACCTGGGTCTGCCTGGTGGCCACCGACAACCCGCACGTCGGGGACTCGCTCACCATGGACGACCTGGCCACGCTCCCGTGGGTGCTCACCTACAACTCCTCGACGGCGTTCACCCCCGCCGACCGCCAGTTGCAGATCCTCGGTGTGCAGCCGAAGGTCCAGGTCGTGGTCGAGAGCTTCGTCGCGCTGCCCTACTTCATCGCCGGAACGGACCGGATCGGTCTGGTGCAGGGCCACCTCGCCGGGCGGCTGACCCGCACCGGTGACGTTCGAGCCCTGCCCTGCCCGTACGACGTCGTCCCGCTGGTGGAGGCGTTGTGGTGGCACCCGATGCACGAACGCGATCCCGAGCACGTGTGGATGCGGTCGGTCATGGCCGAGGCAGGCGCCCGCGTGGGCGACGGCGGTGCGGCGACCCCGCCGGTCGGTCGGTAGCGCTCACCAGGTGCGGATCGAGCCGAGGGGGTGTGTCCGCCCGACCACACCCCCTCGCGAACGTCACCCGGTCGGGTCGACCAGCACGGAGGGCCCGCTCGTCCGGTCGGTGAGAGGACCGAGGACGGACCCTAGGCCGGAGGCACGGGCGCGCCGGGGCAGGAGTCGTTCGAGACCGCGCCGGTGTCGAAGAACTCCACGGCCTTGGCCGCGCACGGCAGGTCCAACAGCGAGCCGTGGACGTCGTCCTCGACGGTCAGCAGCGCGCCACCGATCCGCTGCCGCATCTCCCGCGCCCAGCCCACCGGGGTGACCTGCTCGTAGACGTGCCCGACGAGTTGCAGGGGGCTGCTACCGGCGGTGAGCCGCCACGGCTGGGCGGGGATCGGCCAGCCGACGCAGCGGACGGCCTCGGAGCCGTACTGCCCGGCGACGGGCAGTTCCCCGACCAACCGGAGCCGGACGTCCCACACCTGGTCGAAGTCGCGGGTGCTGACGGATTCGTTGCACATGACCGAGGTCTGCTGGAACGGGCTGAAGCCGGTCTGGTCGGCGTCCCAGCCGAACGCGCGCACCTCCCCGTCGGGCAGTGCCGCGGGCGTGGCCCGATCGCGGATCGCGGCGAGTTGCCGCGCCGTGGCCGCCCAGTAGCGCCGCGTCGAGGTGAGCAGGCCGTCGAACGCGTCGGGCCTGCTGGTCTGCCGCGCCCGCAGTTCGAGCAGGGCGCCGGTCACGGCGGCCTGGGTCGTCCCGAAGCGGTAGACGTCGTCGTTGCGGGCGATCCAGGCGGCGAACTCGGCGAAGGTGTTCTCCTGCGCGGTCAGCTGTGCGCGGTCCATCTCGACCATGTCCAGGTCGGGCGGCATCACCGAGTCGAGCAGCATCCTGTCGACGTGGGCGTCGAACAGGGTGCGGTAGTGCGCGCCGAGGACGGTGCCCCAGGAGATGCCGTAGTAGCCGATCTTGTCCTCGCCGAGGGCGATTCGGATGCGGTCCATGTCGCGAGCGATGTTCGCCGTGGTGAGGTTGCGGACGAACTCCGGGTCCTCCTCGACGCAGCGCCGGTGGTTGCGGCCGTCGCGTTCGGCCTCGAAGCGGGCCTTCTCCTTCTCCGGCAGGGAGGGATCCGGCTGGGTCCAGTCGTCCTCGCAGGCCACGGCCGCGCTGTAGCCGACGCCGCGGGGAGCGAACCCGATGAGGTCGTGGTGCACCCCGATCCCGGCCGCCTGCGACCGCAGGAGCTCCTTGGGCATCTCCATCCCGGAGCCGCCCGGCCCACCGGGGTTGAGCAGGACGACACCGACGCGGCTGCCGGAGGCCCTCACCCGGCTGATCGCGATGTCGACGGTGCGCCCTTCCGGTTTCGCGTAGTCGACGGGCACGGTCACCACCGCGCACTCGGAACGCTCGTCGGTGGTGGGCCAGCGGTTGGCGATGTCCTTGCAGGGCCGCCACTCCAGGCCTTCCGCGGCGGCGATCCCCGGCGCCAGGGGGATGAGCACCAGCCCGGCCAGGGCCGCGCAGAACAGGTCCTTGATCTTCATGGGAGGAACCCTGGCAGGGTGGGCGGCCCCGGCGACTCGGTCGATGGGCCGAGTCTTCCGACACTCGGCCGAGTCCCTCCGGCCTAGCGGCCGTGCAGGGGCGCCAGGTGGTGTCCCGGTGGGTCTCGTCGCCCGGTAGGCGCGTCTCAGTCCTGCGGTGTCAGGTAGCCGCAGGAGAACGCGGCGGCGACGGCGGCCGCTCGGTCGTTGACGCCCAGCTTCGCGTACACGTGCAGCAGGTGCGTCTTGACCGTCGTCTCGCTGATGAAGAGCCGCTTCGCCGCCTCGCGGTTCGTCGAGCCGCGGGAGATCAGCTCCAGCACCTCCAGCTCGCGCCGGGACAGCGGTGCCGGGGCTGGTCTGCGCACCTGTTCCACGAGCCGGGTCGCGACGGCGGGGGAGAGCACCGCCTGCCCGCGTGCCGCGGCCTCCACCGCGCGGACGAGTTCCGCCCTCGACGTCTCCTTCAGGAGGTAGCCGGTGGCGCCGGCTTCGATGGCGGACAGCACGTGGCTGTCCGTGTCGTACGTGGTGAGCACCAGCACCCGTGACGGCACCCCGCGCTTCGCCAACTCCCTGATGGCGGCGACGCCGTCGGTTCCGGGCATCCGCAGGTCCATGAGGATCACGTCGGGGCGCAGGCGCTCCCCGGCCGCGATCGCTTCCGCGCCGTCACCGGCTTCGCCGACCACCTCGAAGCGGGGATCGCCGCCGAACATGCCCCGCAGCCCGTCCCGCACCACCGGGTGGTCGTCGACGATCAGCAGTGAGATCAACCCACGCTCCCGACGGGGATCGCAGGCACCGTCACCGTGATCGCGGTGCCCCCGCCCGGCTCGGACTCGACGTCCAGCCGTCCCGCGAGCAGCCGCACCCGCTGCCGCATGCCCGCGAGCCCGAAGCCCCCGTCCGCGGAGCTGCCCGCGGGTGTGGTGCCGGGCAGGAAACCCACGCCGTCGTCCAGCACGTCGAGCGTCACCAGGTCCTCCATGTACGACAGGGTCAGGGAGACCCGACCGGCTCGTGCGTGCTTGGCGACGTTGGCGAGAGCCTCCTGCGCGGTCCGCAGCAGTGCCACCTCGACGTCGGTGTGCACCGGCCGGGCGTCGCCGGTCGTGGTCAGCACCGCCTCGACGCGGTTCACCTCCGACCAGCGCGCGGCCACGTCGCGGATCGCGTCCGGGAGGCGGGCCTCCGCCAGCGCGGACGGTCCCACCGCGTGCACCGTCCGACGGGCCTCGGTGAGGCTCTCGCGGGCCAGGTCCATCGCGTTCGTCACGTGCCTGCGCGACACCGCTGGTTCGGCCGACGCCTGCTCGGCGGCCTGGAGCTGGGTGAGGATGCCCGCCAGCCCCTGAGCGAGGGTGTCGTGGATCTCCCGTGCCATCCGCTGCCGCTCGTCGAGCACGCCCGCCTCGCGGGCCTGCGCGAGCAGTTGGACGTGCAGGCCCGCGTTCTCCGCCAGCGCGGCCTCGAGCTCGGTGTTGGCCTGGTGCAACTCGACCAGCGCCCGCTTCTGCCGGTGGTCGCGCCGGTCGGACATCACGTCGGCGTGGAAGGCCGCCGTGGCCAGCACCGTGGTGAGCGCGCTGACGGCGGGCCACTGCCACCACTCGTCGGCCGTGATGCTGGCGGCCCCGCCCACGTAGGAGATCGCCGAGACCGTGGACGTGACGGCCACGCCGACGTAGCGCCACCGGCCCTTCAGGTACTGGAAGGCGTGCACGTAGCCCATGAAGGCGAAGAAGCCGAACCAGGGCGTGAGCAGCACGAGGCAGGCGGTCACCGCCACGAGCCCCGTGTAGTACAGGCCCATCACCGGGCCGTTGCCGTGCGACTCCGGGTGGAGCGTGTGGAACCACAGCACCCACGCGGTGAGCAGGGTGGAGAGCCCGAGCACCGCCGGGAGGTGCACCGGCGCGTTCCAGAGCGGCTGGAGCAGGGACAGCACCAGGCTGACCGCCAGCAGCGCGTACGGGAGCACTCCCAGGACCGCGGTCCGCTTGTGCTCCCAGCGTTCGAACTCCCCGCGCAACTCGGCCTCGACGCCCACGACCCGCTCCCAGCGGAAGTACCGGGCGGCCGGACTCCCGGCCGCGATCGTCCACACCAGCACCACGTGCGCTGCCCCGCCATGATCGCACGTGGTGCCTGCCGCGACCCGGAGTCGCGCTACACCACCGCCCGCACGGCGCGCACGCGGCGCAGAGCGCCCGAGACCGCCCAGCTCGCGACCGAGGCGAGCACCAGGGTCAGCAGGAACTTCGGCACGGGCGCCGCGTCGAGCGGGTGCAGCACCGCCACGACTCCGACGATGACCGGCGCGTGCACGAGGTAGACGGCGAAGGCGTTGTCGGCGAGGTAGCGGCTGAACCGCGACGAACCGGCGGCGAAGCGCTCGAACACGCGGAGCAGAACCAGGATGACGCCGACCGCGAACAGCGACTCCCACAGCGCGAGAGCCAGGTGGACGGGGCTCCCACTGGTCAGGTCGTCGGAGTCCACGAGACCGCGGTAGCCGCCCAGCGCCATCGGCACGAACGACCCCGCCACGAGAAGTGCGCCGAACCGGCCCGTCCTTCGCGGGAGCGTCGTGAACCAGCTCCGGCGGTAGGCCGCGACGCCGGTGGCGAAGAGCAGCAGGTACTGGGGCAGGTAGGCGGGACTGGGCAGTCCGAGCACCGGTTCGTAGGTGCCGAGGGGGACGAGGATCCGCCACGCGTAGGTGGCCACGGCGAGGACGAGGGCGAGGGCGAGCACGTCCCGCCGCCGCAGCGGTCGTGACCGCGCGGGTTCCGCGGGCCCGCGCAGGTGCCGTGACAACGCGAACGCGAGGGAGAAGATCAGCAGCACCTCGAGGAACCAGGCGGGACCGATCTGCCAGGAGGTGACGTAGTAGACCGCGAAGGACGGCCGGGTCGCGGGCGGCTGGTCGAGGTAGATCGGCAGGGCGAAGAGCGGCCGCAGCAGCACGACGAACCCGAGGAAGGGGATCCCGAGCCGCTTGAGGCGCTCGACCGCGAACGTGCCCGGTCCCCTCCGGTCGGCCGCGCCGGGGACGAAGTACCCGGACAGCAAGAAGAAGAACCCCATGAAGAACGTCTGGTTGACCAGGAGCAGCAGGTCCAGCGGCAACGCCGCCGACGGCGAAGCAGGCTGCTGCCAGTTGGGCCAGAGCTGGAGATTGCCGTGCGCGGCGGCGGAGTGGTGCGCGACCACCAGGACGGTCAGGAAGACGCGGAGGTTGTCGATGTGGAGGATGCGCGTCGGACGCGAAGCGCGGACGACGTCGGGTCGTGGTGTCACAGGGCCGCACGTCCCGTCGGCTCGGCGTGGGCGGGCAGGAGCCTCGGGGTTGTGGGAGGGGCTTCCACGCCACACCCCGAGACCTGGCCCCGCTCGCCGGTGGGGCCAGGTCTCGGGGTGTGGTCGCCGCAGCGCTTGACGAGGCCGTCGACCTCGATGATCGTCATGTGCAGGAGCCTGCCGCCCGCGGGGGCGCGCCGGATCGACCACGCGGGCGCGGATGACCGCGAGCGCGGTGGACCCCGTCCATCCTCCGAACGGAGGATGGACGGGGTGGCAGGCGGTGAAGGTCCCCGTGGCGGTCGGAGGTGTCGTCCGCGCCGGGCGTGCGGGACATCGCGGTCAACGACGCGCGACGCGAGGTGCGCGCGGGGCCGTGCCACCCCTGGCGGACGCCGAGGCGTCCGGGACGTGCCAGGGCTCCGCGCGCCCGGCGTGTCGCGGGCGTCGTCGCCCACGCCCCGCTCAGCCCGCGGTGTGGGCGGGGTAGTCGGTGTAGCCCTCGGCGTGACCGCCGTAGTGGGTTTCCCGGTCGTCGTCGGCCAGCGGGTGGCCCTGCGCGAAGCGCTCGACCAGGTCGGGGTTGGCGATGAAGAGGGCGCCGAAGGAGACCGCGTCGACGGTGCCGCGGTCGAGGATCTCGTTGCCGAGGGCCTGGGTGAAGCCGAGGTTGGCGACGATGCCGCCCTGGTAGTGGGCGCGGTAGCGGGAGAAGAGGGCGATGCGCTCCTCGATGGTGCCGGGGGCGCCCACCAGGTGCAGGTAGGCCAGGTTGTCGTCGTTGAGCTTCTTGAGGAGCTGGTCGTAGTCGGCGAGCGTCTCCTCGTCCGCGGTGAACGCGGTTCCGCTGGTCCAGCCGGGCGACATCTTCACGCTGACGCGGTCGCTGCCCCACACGTCGCCGACGGCGTCGAGGACGTCGAGGAGGAACCGGGCCCGCTTCTCGCTGCTGCCCCCGTAGGCGTCGGTGCGGTGGTTGAGCCGGGGGTTGAGGAACTGCGGGATCAGGTGGGACACCTGGGCGTGGAGTTCCACGCCGTCGAAACCGGCGCGGCGGGCGTTCTCGGCCGCGTGGCGGTAGTCGGCGATGGTGGCGGCGATCTCGGCGGCGGTGTAGGCGCGCGGGGTGAGGGTGTCCTTCGGGCCGGAGGGGGTGAAGGACTTCTCGCCGGGGTTGACGGCCGAGGGGCCCGCGGGCAGGCGGCCACCGAGGTGGTCGGGGTGGGAGACCGCTCCGACGTGTCCGAGCTGGCAGACGATCCGCCCGCCCGCCTCGTGGACGGCGTCGGTGACCTTCGCCCAGCCCGCGGTCTGCGTGTCGGTGTAGATGCCGGGGACGTCGGCGAAGCCGATCGCGTCGGTGCTGACCCACGTTCCCTCGGTGACGATCAGCCCGGCGGTGGCGCGCTGCGCGTAGTAGGTCGCGTGCAGGTCGGTGGGCGCCAGTTCGGCGTTGTGGGCGCGGGCGCGGGTCATGGGGGCCATGACGACGCGGTTGGGGAGCTCCAGCGCGCCGAGGCGGACAGGCTGGAGCAGGGGCTGGGTGGTCATGGGTGATGTCCTTGTGTCGAGGAGCGGATGAGGAGCGGGCGAGGGCCCGTCTCAGTCCTGTTTGAGGGCGTGGAGGGCGGAGAGCGGACCGCCGAGCTGCATGAGGCGTCCGCCCTCGCGCAAGGAGCCGACGTCGACGGGGGCGAACCCGAATGCGGCGGTGAGGTCCGCGACGGTCGCCTTGGCGTCGGCGTCGTCACCGGCGAGGAACAGCACCTGGCGTCCGGCCGGGTGGCGCGGGTCGGCGGCGATGTACTGGCCGTAGAGGGTGTTGAACGCCTTGACGACGCGGGCTCCGGGCAGCAGCGAGGCGACGTGCTCGCTGCCGGTCAGCTCGCCCAGGTCGGCGATCTCCGGGTGCGGGGGCGGGGAGGCGAACTGGTTGGTGGCGTCGATGACGATGCGTCCGTCGAAGTGCGGCAGGCCCGCTGTCGCCTCCGGGATCCGGGGCCAGCCGACCGCGAGGAGCACGAGCTCCGCCGAGGCGGCCTCCTCCGTGGTGCCTGCCCTGGCGAGCGGTCCGAGTTCGTCGGCGAGCCCCGTCAGGGAGGCGGGGCCGCGGCTGTTGCTCAGCACGACCTGGTGGCCGTGCGCCACGGCGTGACGGGCGATGGCCTTCGCGACGGTTCCGGCGCCGAGGGTTCCGATCTTCATGGCGGTGCCCTTCGTGGGGTTCAGGGTTCGGGGCTGGTGAGCAGGACGGTTCCGCTCTTGCCGGGGCGGTGGACGTGGTCGACGGCCTTCGCGAAGTCGGCGAGGTCGTAGCGGGCCGCGACCTCGAAGAGGTCCGGGGCGGTCACGGCCAGACGCGCCGCGAAGGCGACATCCTCGGCCCGTTCGTCGGGTGTGCGGGCCGTCCACCGGCCGACGGTCACGCCCCGCACGGTCAGGGCCCGCGGTGTCAGCGCGAGCGACTCCAGCGGTGTGCTGCCGGAACCGAGCTGTCCGTAGGTGATCAGGGTGCCGCCGTCGTCGAGCAGCCCGGCCAGCTCACCGGTCAGGGAGCCGCCCACCGCGTCCAGCACGACCTGGGCTCCCCGGCCGCCGGTCGCGTCCCGGACCTGGGTGCGCCAGTCCGCGTCGGCCGTCGAGATGGTCGGCAGCCCTGGGAAGCGCTGCCGCAGGGTCTGCGCCCCCTCGGCGCTGCGCACCAGGTTGACCAGCGGGATGTCGTGCTCGACCGCCGCGGCGCCGACCAGCTTTCCCACCGACGAGCCCGCGGCCGTCTGCACCACCGGACCCGCCCGGCCGTGCCGGGCGTCCTCGACCGCCCGCAGCAGGGTGAGCAGGGTGAGCGGGTTGACCAGCATCAGGGCCGCGGTCTCGTCGCTGACGCCGTCGGGTACCGGCACCACCAGATCGGTCGGTGCCGTGATGACCTCGCTCCACGCGCCCGGCACCGGGAAGAACGCGACCCGCTGACCGGGCCGCAGGTGCCGCACGCCCTCGCCGACGGTCTCGACGAGGCCCGTTCCCTCCAGGCCGGGGATCCGCGGCGCGGCGAACCGCCGCCGCGGCGCACCCGGAAAGCCCTGGACCCCCGCCAGGTCGCCGGGGTGGACGGGCCGGGACAGCACCCGGACCCGCACCTGCCCGGCCGCGGGCGCGGCGGGGGGTGGCTGCTCGCTCAGGCGCAGTACCCGCCTGGCTTCTCCGTGCCGGTCGTGGGCGATGGCCCGCATGACGCTCCCGTTCCCCGAGTTATTGATGATGGTCATCATTGGATGCCCTGTTATGATGAGATGCATCATCGAAAAGGTCAAGTCGGGAGCGACGCGGGAGGACGGCGATGCCGCGGATCACCAAGGGGGACAAGGCCCGCAACCGGCGGAACATCCTCGACGCGGCGGGCCGCCTGTTCCGCGCGCGGGGCATCGACGCGGTCGGCATCGCCGAACTGATGAAGGGGGCCGGCCTCACCCACGGCGGCTTCTACAACCACTTCGCCTCCAAGGACGACCTGGTCGTGGAGGTGTGCGGGGCCTCGTTCGCCGCCTCGCTCGCGAGCCTGGCCCGGACGGTCGAGGACGGTCCGGACCAGGACGGCCCTCCGCTGGAGCGGGTCGTGGGCGGGTACCTGTCCACCGCGCACCGCGACGCCCCGGACGGCGGCTGCCCCTCCGCCTCCCTGGTCACCGACGCCGGACGGCACGGTGAGGCCGTGCAGGGCGCGTACGCCGAAGGGGTCGAGGGCTATCTCGCGGGCTTCGCCGCCGAGTTCCTGCGCGAAGCCGAGCGGCAGGGCCGCGAACTCGACCCGGCCGAGGCCCGGCGCAAGGCCGTGCGCCTGCTCAGCGAGATGGTCGGCGCGCTGGTGCTCGCCAGGGCCGTGCGCCGCGTCGAGCCCGAACTCTCCGACGAGATCCTGCGGGCCCGCCGCGGCCACGCCGTCGACCGGGGCGACCCGGAACCCGACGACCGTGCCCGCGCGGGACGCGGTCGGGGCGGCCGTCACCCGGCACGGGTCCCGCGCGATCCGGAACACCGCTGCTGACGCGGCGTCCGCGTCGGCTCAGGTGCACGTGAGGACCCGGATCCTGTCGGCGGTCACGCGCCGGGCGACGTCGGATTCGAACGCGGTGGTGTGGTCACCTCGGCGGGGATCGGCTGGGCCGTTCCGGCGGCCATCGGGGCCATCGCGGCGGCGATCTCGGGGTTCGGTCCGGGTGGCGTGGTCCGCTGCTTCCCCCGGAGGGGTGCGTCAGGCGCCGGGGGCGAGGAGGACGACCTTGCCGTGGAGCCCGCCCGCCGCGGCTCGGGCGTGGATCTCGGGCAGGTCGGCCAGCGGCACGCGCTGGGCGACGTCGACCCGCAGGTCACCGGAGTCGACCAGGCCCACCAGCTTCGCGAGCTGGTCGGCGTCGCTGCGGACGTAGAGGTTGATGCCGCGCACGTCGCGGTCCTCGTCGGTCGGCGCGGGCATCCAGATCGTCGTGTTGACGACGACTCCGCCGGGGCGGACCAGGGTGACCAGCCGGGCCAGGACCGCGGGGTCGACCGGCGCGAGGTTCAGCACGAGGTCGACCTGCTCGGTCACGGCGGCGAGCACGCTGGTGGTGGTGTGGTCGACGATCTCGTCGGCACCGGCGCTCCGGACGGCTTCGGTGCTGCGCGGGCCTGCCGTGGCGATGACGTGGGAGCCCGCCTGCTTGGCGAGCTGGACGGCGTAGCCGCCGACTGGTCCGCCCGCGCCGTTGACCAGCACGCGCTGCCCGGACTTGAGCCTGCCGTGGTCGAAGAGCGCCTGGTAGGCGGTGAGGGCCACCGACGGCAACGCGGCGGCGTCAGCCAGCGGAATGCTCTTGGGGGCCGGGGTCAGGGCGGCCGCTGGTGCGATGACGTGCTCGGCCGCGGCACCGGCCTTGGTCATCGGCAGGAAGCCGACGACCTCGTCGCCCACGTCGACGCCCCGGACCCCCTCGCCCAGCGCGTCGACCGTGCCCGCGACGTCGTAGCCGGGGGTGTGCGGCAGGTCGACCGGGATGGCGCCCTGCATGACGCCCAGGCGGATGTTGCCCTCGACCGGGTTGAACGTCGTGGCCGCGACGCGGACCAGGACCTCGCCGGCCGCGGGGACGGGCTGCTCGACGTCCTCGTACCGCAGGACCTCGGGGCCGCCGAACTCGTGGAAACGCACTGCCTTCATGACCGCTCTCCCTCGGTTCCAGTTGCTTCGAAGTCGAAGCAACTGGAACCGACCGTAGACCTGCTTCGAATTCGAAGCAAAGTGACGTGCGGCACTCGGTGGTGGGCAGGGGTGGCGTCGGGTCGGTCG